>CAISOI010000890.1 GCA_903886985.1 uncultured Chthonomonas sp. | reverse complement strand
GTTCGACCGACAAATTCCGATAAGTAAAGTATGGGCAAAGTGTAATATCAATATTTCCGCTTACTTTCGGGTTTTTATACTTCCCATATATAGTCTAATCCAAACTATTTGGATGCTCGATCACGATCCCATATGACGTTGTCGAGTGGTGCAATCAATCGGACTTCTTTTGCTTTAGTCACCTTGATGGGTTTCCACGGTTCCGGTAGCTCGTTTGATTTCAATTGGTCAATCCAATGCTCTGCATAAGCAGGTGCGTAATAGAGAGTGCCTTCGATTTGGAGCTTGATTGCTCTGCCAGAGTGAACGAAGCGTTCCAAAATAGCAGGCGTCTCTTTGAGGATTGTGCGATAGATCAATACCCGGGATCGCCATGCAATCTCCTTTACGGTACCCAGCACTAAGTCGCAAAGGGCGTTGTAGATGATCTCTTCTTCTGTTTCCTCGACTGACATATCAGAAGTAAGTTCGAAGTGATGATGCAGAAAGTTATAGACCCGGTCGGTCCCGCGCTTGCTGTGGGTGACCAATTCCCCGCCCAACCAGAGGCACTCAAGTGCGTTGGTAGTATCCTTTTGGTGACCATATCCACCGCGAATTTTCTCTCGATCGATGAAGTCTCGACCCGCCATTGGTCCGCGTTCTTTTAAGGTTTGTCGAACGTGATCTGCCACTTCGTGACGCGATGGACGCCCGGCAACAAAGATATTGTGCATGCGTTGCATAGCCATTTGGAGGAGAGGGAATGTTTCCGCGGGGTAGATCATCAATATCCTGCCATATTCAATCAAACTGCGGTTAGTGTAGAGGAGTTGATCGAGATCAGAAGAGCAGTAGTTATCAACACGAGCGAAAAGTGCTAGATCGTGGCTGCGACCGATCACATTTATAGGATCAACCTGAACACTTCGCATCTCTCTAATCGCGTGGGGTAACCCTGATATACCCGAATACCGCCGGGTTGGCCATAAGCCTTGACTTCCGAGTACGACTTTGCGAGCAGTAAAAATGTCTAAGTTGCGCACACCATTCCTCTGTTACCACCGGGTTAACTATTGTGTTAATTAGTGCATGTCAGCAGGTGTATTGCCAGTCTGTTTGATACTTCGCATGAGAAATATCGCGGGGCTGACTATCACCATGGCGAGCCCAATCAACAGGAAGGAGTCATCAAATGCCATTGTGGTAGCCTGTCCGGCAACTGTCAATCCCATAATTTTATATGCTGCTAATTTCGCCGCATAGGGTGAATATCCCTTGCTGATAAGTGCCGATGTAATGCCGTGCAGGCGTTGGTCGAGGAGAATGTTTCCGTTATTCAGATGTGAACTGATGTTGTTGTAGTGGTAGGTTGTGTGGTTCGAAAGGTAGCTTCCGAGCACTGCGATGCCAAAGGAACCACCCAGTTGTCGCATGAGATTCATCATTGCGGAACCTTGGGCTATTTCGGGACCTTTCAAAGTAGAGAAGCCAGCCAGATTAATTGGGATGAAGAGGAATCCAAGCCCAACTCCTCGCAGAATGAGTGCCCAGCGTGTGTCTTCGGTCCCACTTTGAGTGGTCAAATGGCCCAACACATACATTGAAATCGTAAACATGACCAAACCGAAACCGATCAAGAAACGAGGGTGAATGAGTTTCTTCTGACCGTTCAATATCCTTCCGCACAACATGGCAGAAATACCTGTGGCAATTCCTCCAGGGAGAAGGACCAGACCCGTCTGGGTTGGAGTGAAATGGAGGATGTTCTGAGCGAATATCGGGAATAGAAAAATACCGCCATAAAGCCCGAATCCTAACGCCACAAGTAGGAAAAGTGCCGCGCTCAACTCGCGGTTTTTGAGAACACGAAAGTTGACAACAGGACCTCGATTCCGAGGCGACAGCTCCCACCACACCAGAGTAATAAGCGAGACTGCGGAAATAATCGTTAATCTCGTAATCATAGCGCTTTCGAACCAGTCGTCCGAGTTGCCCTCTTCCAGTACGTATTGTAACGTCCCGAGCCCAGTTGCCAGAAGGAAAATACCACCCCAGTCTATACTTACTGTCGACATCTTGTAGGTTGCATCATCGAGGAAAAGGTAAACCAATGCCGCAGAAAAAATACCAATTGGAATGTTGATGAAGAAGACCCATTGCCAACTATAGTTATCGGTTATCCATCCACCGAGTGTCGGGCCGAGAGTTGGAGCTGAGATAATTCCCAAAATATAGATTGCTTGTACAGAACCTTGTTCTTGGGGAGGGAATAT
>CAISOI010000889.1 GCA_903886985.1 uncultured Chthonomonas sp. | reverse complement strand
GGGTGTGCGAGGCTATCGCGACAGTGATAAAGGCGGCTTAAAATGGCAAAGATTAAAGTTGGCGTTCTGGACAACCATCTTAATAACTGGCATGCCGACACCTTTTTGAACTTGTTAAGAGGACCTCTGGCCGATCGAGAAATTGAAATAACAGCGGCCTATGAATCGGACCCCGTCGGGGAAGATTGGTGCGCCAAAAATGGGATAAAGCGCGCTGCGACACCTGAAGAAGCGTTGGATGGTATGGACGCTATTATGGTTCTCTCTCCCGATAACATCGAAGACCATCTGGCGCAGTGCAAAGTGGCTCTGCCGTACGGCAAGCCTACACTGGTCGACAAGTTCCTCGCGCCAACCCTTACCGAAGCCAAAGAGATTGCGTCGCTGGCAAATCAGTATAAGACTCCGATCTTTTCATCTTCTTCACTCAGGTTTGCAGTTGAACTCGACTCGCTCATTTCAGAAATTGGCGACGCCAACATAACTGAGAGCCGGTTCACTGGCATGGGACGTTGGGAGATTTATGGAGTTCACACGCTTTGCATGGCTTTGCGGGTAATGGGTCCCAATGTGTTGAGGGTGATTGATACCGGAACCGATACTGCTCATACGGTTACTTTGGATTACGGTAATGGATCACGATGTGTTCTTGATGTCCGTTCCGCTGAGGATCAATATGCGGAGTTCCCATGGAGCATTGCTGTCCGCGTGGGTGACAAATATCATCAACGAACAGTGCATGATCACGATGGATTCTATCTCAATCTTATGCGACAAACAGCGGACTTTTTCTCCACTGACAACTCCCCAATTGCTATTTCCGAATCGATCGCCACTGTCGCGGTCATTGAAGCCGGATTGAAGTCCTACAATCTGGGTTCGGAATGGGTTTCCATCTAAAAATTTTGAAAGAGTTTTCAAAACGAGTGGGAACTAAAATGTTTCTTTCACACTCTATTAAATGTACGTAAAGTGTTATCAAATAACGCTCTGCAGTGATTTGGAAGTTTCGCCCTAAATTTCATGTTTTTGATGAGTGGAGAGTTAGTAAATTGGATCAGTGGTACGAATGTGATCAATTGTCGGAGCTTCTATCTGCCTATGCAGACGGCGATGTGACTCCAACTGAACACAACCTCATCCGTACGCATACTGAACAATGTCCATCCTGCGCCGAGTATGTTGGATTCATTCAGTGTTCCAAGTCATTATTTGCTGAGCCATCCCACATTCATGTTCCAGTGGACCTAAAATACTCCATTCTGGCTGCAACAATTAACCAACCTGTTAAAGTCAGCTTCTGGGACAAACATTTTGCTCCGGCAAGAGTGCAAGCGTTTTCGTTTGCAGGAGCTGCAGCACTTCTACTAGTGATAATTTCCTCAAGCAGATTTATGCCCAACTCCTCGAACCCATTTATACATAAGGGCACCAAAGCTCCGGGAACTATGGCTTCCGCAGTTTCCGCGAATGTGTCAGATCAGCCTAATTTCTCTTCAAACTACTGGCAAGATAACAAACCGGAAACATCCAAATTCGCGGATGATACTGTTGTAGGTTCAAATGATGGCTCAGAGAGCAGCAGACCTCAATCGCCCTCGATGAATAATCAAGTGCAGTCTGCCGCCTTAGTTGAAAGAACGAGCCCGATTCTCCCCATGCAAATTAGCAGTAGGTCCTCCGAGCCAGTTTCGCTGGTCTCGAGACCAGATAGCTCATCCACAGTCTCTCGTGTAGCGCCGCGGCAGGTGTCGGAAGATAAATCGTTTGAGCCTCACGGAACTATGGAAGTCGTTAATAAGCCCATCGTCGCACCGCCGCACACGGAGAATATAACTCCGGCAAGACCCATTGAAAGCTCTGTTCACCATGTAGAAGCAGTCGCCTCGATGCCCCAAACCGAAGGTCACACCATTTTGACCGCGTCTGCTTCCCCTACCGATTCGATGGACTCCCTTGCATCTCTAAGAACTACCTTAAGAAAAGACGAAGCAATCGCCGCCGGCGAACAGTTGCGACTTGTTCCTAACAAGGTTCTTTGGGATGTGTACAAATCCCGATTCTAAGTGCTATAACGGAATAATGAAGTGCTTTTCTTCACACCGAATACTCGCGATATGGTTGTTGCTCTGTTTGACATGGTTCAATACAGGTGCATCGTTTGCACATACGTGTGTCGGGAAAAGTGATGGATGTGCGACCTACATGGTCGCCAACAGCGGTACCTGCGTAGTCTGTGACTGGCAGGCAGCTGAAAAAGACTCGCCTGTTCAAATTATTCAATTCGTTCAACGACTCGTTCTCGTCAATCGCGAGTTTGTCACAGTTTCATCGGAACACTGTTTCACCGAGCCTGTACTTACCTCTTCTCGCGCACCTCCTGCAAACTCCATCTAAAGTAATTAACTTTAAACGTGGCCCACTGTCTTTGGACGATGGGGCTGTCCTATTTAATTTGCCGTTTTACCGTTTGAGATTTCTTGGCTATCGTTGGGATAACTCTCTAAGTAAAACTGGTTTGTTCTCCAACTATGGTGTTCTAACTATGGTGATCCGCCTATAGAAAACCACACTGGCGAACTGAGTGAGTTGACTTGTCGAGAGGAGTTCACACTGATGAAACGCACTTTTCAGTCGTTATTATTGGCAGTCTTAGGACTAACATCTATTTCTGCAAATGCCGTACCCGTTTTAGCTCAGCAGACAACTAAACCCGCCCAAACTCAAAGTGGCGATGACGCGCTGGCACAACTTAAGAAATTGCTCACGGAGCATCCTGAACTTGCAGCTCAATTAAGAGTCTTGTTAGAGCAGTTAGGAAAGGATGCCGGCGGCGCACCTGTAAAGCCTGCGGATCCTGCGAAGGCAAATGATCTGCCGCCGATTCCTGACCTTATAATTCCGGGCGACAAAACGCCCGTCACTCTCACACCAACTACTCCTGCGCCCGCCGGAAACAATTCAGGAACAACTGCAGGCACCGCACGCGCCAGCCAACTTCCGGACATAAGCGTCATCGGCAATAACATCGGTCGATTTTTAAGCGTTAAAGGTGATAAGGATCGCAACCGTCTGCAGCTTGGTGAAGTTGAGATTGGGCTTCAACAACCTATCTTTCCCGGCATTCGTTTCGACGCCTTCTTAAATGCTGGAGCAGACAATGGCTTTGCGGCCGGATTTGAAGAAGCGTACGCATCCTTTTCGAAAGTAGGCACCTTACCATTTGGCGGGTTATTGGGCAAAAAGCGAGTTGACTTCGGCAAGATCAATCCCATCCATCCTCATGCTCGAAACTATGTAGACCAACCCGCGGCACTCGCCTATTTGGTCGATCCTGACTCCTTAAACGGTAATGGTGGTTCCCTAAACTACACTGTGCCACTGAAGGATCTCTTTGCTAATTTCGAGTTGGGATTATGGAATTTGTCACCTGCGTCGCAAACGGGTACGCCAATCTTCGGCGGCACCCAACTCTATCCTATCGGAGCCGGAATAACGGGGAACTTCACCACGGGCAGACTTTGGTTATCCAAGAGTATCACCAAAGGCGAAGTGGAAACCGGCGTATCGCACGGATTCGGCAAGGCTGATATAGGCGACAATGTAAAGTTAACCAGTCTGGACTTTACCTTGAGGCGATATCCCAGCACTTTTAGCAGAATAATGCTGCAAGGCGAGGTCTTCTGGAATGATCGCCAGGATAAGTTCTCCGGCACTGGTGACCATACGCGCTCGGGGTATTACCTCTTCGGTAATTTCAAGCCGGACCAGTACTTCGACTACGGAATTCGTTACGACAATACCAAATTGCCGTGGCCGCTTCCCGGAAAGGAGAACAGTATCTCACTTATTTGGACGGACCACCTCACAGAAGTCACCATGCTTCGTTTCCAATATAAGAACGGCCATCGATCCACCGACATCCTGCTGCCAGGGGCAAGGAGCTTTAATGAGTTCTGGCTGCAGTTCATATGGGGTGGAGGAGCACACACGCATCCCTTGCAATAAGTTCTGTATCACTTAGTCTTTTGGGCGTTGCCAATTGGTGCAACGCATTTCTAATCAAGTCGGAGACAAAAATGAAACTTGTGAATAAAACTGCAATAGCAATAGGCACATTTGTAACTTTGAGCTCACTCTGCGGCATCGCGAACGCGGACATAAATATTATCACGTCGGATACGACCATCGCCAGCATTGCGAAATCGGTCGGTGGCGACAAAGTGCGAGTAGAATCCCTTGCTCGACCTGCTGATGATCCACATCACGTGGAGCCGACCGGTTCTATGGTGACCAAAATATCGCACGCACAGATAGTGGCGCGTGTTGGAATGGACCTCGACGTCTGGTTAGACGGCATCCTCGAAAAAGCCGGCAATACTCAGGTTATGAAGAGTGGCAAAGGCTATGTGGACTGCTCAACAAACCTGCATGTACAGGAAATTCCACCTGCCAAACTCGACCCTTCAATGGGCGATATACATGTTTATGGCAACCCACACTACCTGACCGACCCCGCAAATGGCATTCTGGTTGCAGGCAACATTGCTGCCGCATTGATTAAAGTCGATCCTGCAAATCAACCTTATTACCGACAACATTTCCTCGACTTTGGCAATCAGGTCAAAGAGAATTTGGCTCGATGGACGAAGGAATTGGCCCCCTACAAAGGTTCGCTCATCACTACTTATCACCGATCCTGGGTCTATTTCATGTCACGTTTTGGTTTCAAAGAATTCGGAACCATTGAGCCGAAACCGGGAATTCAACCTTCGCAGGGACATGTAAACGAACTGGTAAAAGAGATGAAGACAGACAAAGTACGTGTGATGGTTGTCGAAGATTTCCGATCCCATCGGTATCCAGACCTAATCGCTACTCAGACCGGTTCGAAGGCAGTATATGTTCCGCTCAATGTTGGAGCAGATCCAGCGGCGGACACCTATTTTCATCTCTTCGATGTAATTGTTGGTCGACTTGCGGCAGCATTCAAATAAAGGAGATTAGGGGCGGCGGTGATGAAAATCACCGCCGCCTGATCTTATTATGGACAAGCTCATTGCGTTTGATAATGTGTTCCTCGGATACGGACAACGAAACATCCTCCGGAACATAAATTTTGATGTAGAATACGGCGATTTCCTGGGAATAGTAGGACCAAATGGGGCGGGAAAGACCACACTCCTGAAGGCGATATTGGGACTGCTGAAGCCTCAATCCGGCACAATTACGACGACTTCGGAGGGTCTCAAGATTGGCTATGTCCCGCAACGGGACAGCGTAGATTCGCTCTTCCCGCTGACAGTCATGGATATTGTTTTGATGGGGCGTTATACAAGCTTAGGAACATTTCAACGACCTCGTGCGGCGGACCGGCAAGCAGCAATTCAGGCGATGGAACACGTCGATATTACCAACCTTGCGGATCGATCCTATCCCAATCTCTCTGGTGGACAGAAGCAGCGCGCACTGATTGCGCGTGCTCTTGTTGGTCAGCCAAACCTTCTAATCTTGGACGAACCTACCAATGGTATGGACCTTGTCAGCGAACGCGCCATTATGGAATTGGTCCGGCACCTTCATGAGACTGATAACATTACGGTTCTGATGGTGAGCCACCTATTGAATACAGTAGTGAACTATGCCCATCGCATAGCCATCGTTGGAGAAGGCTCTCTGCGCGAAGGAACCATGGCGGAGATGATTACCACGGAGAGCATGACCAGTCTCTATAATCTACCGGTTCAGGTCATTGAGGTGGACGGGCGCAAAGTGATTATGCCGCCGAAACATGGGACTGACCCGTTTGCAGCAAATCATGATGCAGTAGGAGGGGCCAAATGAGCACCACTTCATGGGCAGACGTTTGGTTAAGCCTTCACCAAAACGGTCTTAGCATTTGTGCCGGCATGGCAATCGCGGCGATATGCGCTTATATCGGTGTCTACGTCGTACTAAAACGAATTGTCTTTGTCGGTGCATCACTTGCGCAGATCTCATCTGCTGGAATCGCGTTGGCGTTTCTTATTGGACAGTCAATTCCATTTTTCGGCAAACACCCGATGGGAACTTCACTGGTAATTACACTCCTCGGGACATTGCTTTACTCGCAACAATCCTTGAGTCGCAAAATTCCACAAGAGAGCATTATTGGTATTGGATATCTGGTCGCTTCCGCATTGACGGTTATGTTTATCGTCAAGAGCCCGAAGGGGCTAGACGAAGTCAACGAGCTTCTGGCTGGAAACATCATTACGATCACAAAATCCGATTTTTGGATGATGGTTGTTGTGTTTGCAGGAGTGGCTTTGGTACACGGTCTCTTCTACAAGCAGTTTCTCTTCACTTCGTTCGATCCCGACATGGCATCTACTCAGGGGTACAAGACACGTGCCTGGGAACTGTTATTTTATATGGTGCTCGGACTGACTATCTCGATGTCGATCCAATTTGCCGGACTTCTTTCGGTGTTCGCCTACCTGGTCATACCCGCAGTCACCGGATTGGTGGTCGCAAAACGAATGCCGACGGCCTTCGTCGTTGCAGTGGTGAGTGCACTTGTTTCCACCATTTTGGGATTCATATGGTCACTAAAGTCGGACCTGCCCACAAGTCCACCTATCATTGCCGTGAGTGCTCTACTGCTTGGCGTGGTCTGGTTTTCCCGCAGGTTTGTCAAAGAAGCTTAGTCGGCAAGAAGACATTCAACTGGTACATTTCATGATCGCAATCCAATATTGGATTGCGATCTTGTTTTGAGTCTGTGGTTTGTTATTTTCCTGCCAAAACATAAACAGAGCCCGGCATGGCAATTTGACGGGTATGATTCGATGTTAATATCATGCCGTTTACCTAACCCTTTTCAGGCACAAATTCCCTGCAATTTTAAACTGGCAAATGGATCGAAAGATGAATAGATGAATAGAAGTATTAGTCGACCTGTAGCTATCGCGATTATATTGATGGCAGTGACATTGGGAATTTTCTGGAACTATTATCACTCCTACGTCGCGATCACCGAAACGAATAAACTCGAGTTCGTGCAGAAATTGTTTGTGGCAGCGCAAAAGGGTGATTACAAGACAGTCGATCTAATTATTAACAGAGGAGTCGACATTAAGCAGCCCTCCATTGGAACTCGTGTGTTGATAGAGTTTGTCTTTGCCGGGAGATGGGATCTCGCGAAGAGAATCATCGCAAAGGGAGCACCCGCAGATGCATCTATGCCTTACTCTAATATGGGCTGCGTTTTACACTTAATCATGTTCGGTCTCAAAGCCAACCATGATGTTACTACAGCAACCGAGATCGCGAATTTGGCTCTGGCAGGTTCAACGAAACCAATTCTTGTTGACGGAAATGGGAGTTCACCACTCCATCGTGCCGCAGATTTCGGAGAAAAAGAGTTCGTCAAATTATTCCTTGACCATCACATGGATGTGAATGCCAAAGACAACCGGGGTAGAACCCCACTCTTTGATGCGATTGAAAAAGACCACGTAGACGTTGTGAAGATACTCATTGCAAGCGGAGCGGATACCGCAATCGCGAGTAAAAACGGCCAGCACGCAATAGACTTAGCCAAATCGAAAAAATTCACCGAGATCGTAAAGTATTTGAAT
Organism: uncultured Chthonomonas sp.; assembly: GCA_903886985.1. GTDB lineage: Bacteria > Armatimonadota > Chthonomonadetes > Chthonomonadales > CAJBBX01 > CAISOI01. The sequence goes on along the minus strand of CAISOI010000889.1, from coordinate 4,091 downwards.
TCACTGCGCAGTACCAGAAAGTGAAGAAGTATGCCTACCAGGAGTTTGACACTCGATTCTACAGTGTGCTATACTACAGGTCCAATTCAAGATTTAGTGCTGTGACAAGGTCAGTAAGTTCAGATAGCCCTTTCAGAGAGTTGCCGGGTGGTGTGAGGCAATAGGGAGCTGTACCGAATCTCCCCTTCGAGCAGATCGTATGAACCACGGCAGGTTTGCCGCGCAGTAGTTTGATCCGGTTTGCACCCGATATCGTGCCAAAGTGGAGAACCATTCTGAACTCTTGCGACGGACGGCGGTCTCTACAAGGGTGGTACCGCGTGAGAACAAGCCTCTCGTCCCTTGGGATGAGCGGCTATTTTTGTCACTGTTTTTTGGGAGAATGTTGTGCTTAAACAGATAATTTCTGCTGCAAGTTTGGCAGTAATAACTTCAGTTCTGATGGCAGCAGGATCGACTGCTTTCGGGCAAACGATGCCCTATTCCGTGGAGATGAAAATCACTGCGACAGTGGATAAAGTCACCAAAGTAGATAATGTTAAAGTCTATCTGGTGTCAGGAACCAAATATCGAATTGAACAAAGTTCCGGTGCCTCTAAACGAGTTATCGTGGTTAATGGCCGAGATACTTATCGAGCAGAATACCCGCGAATGGTCGGGGTTCACCTTTTGCAGCCTATGGAAGCCTACGTTAAACTTCAAAAATTGGGGCCGCAGACAAGTAACTCGCTTACGACATTCATAAAGTCCGGTGGCAAGTTAAAAGGCACAGAAGTCATCGACGGTGTGAAATGCGAACTCTATTCGTTTGTGGGTAAAGACACTCAAAACCACAAATTGTGGGTAGCCCTGCCCAACCGTTATGCAAAACGGATGATGGAAGATGGTGTTGTAAAAGGAGCGCTTCAGATGGGCGCCCCGCAAGAGACCCACATCGTTAGTCGGGTTACCGAGTTTAGTAACTGGCAGACCGGTAAAACACTGGATGCGAAGTTATTTGTTCCACCCTCGGACGTTAAGTATGAAGAGGCACCAAAAGAGATTATCGCCAAACCGCAGTTTCCTGTTGTTCGGCCCAAAATTAGCAAGTAGTCTAATTCTATTTTTTAATAATAGTGTATATCCTGCGAAACCGTTCGCAGTCTGCCTGAAAGGGAAATGTCTGTCATGAGAATGTCTGGAGCACAAATATTGCTCGAATGCCTGCGCCAACAGGGCGTGAAACATATTTTCGGCTATCCGGGAGGCGCAGTTCTTCCTATTTATGATGCCCTCTATGATGTTAAAGGTCTCGAGCATATTCTTGTTCGCCACGAACAAGGCGCAGCACACATGGCAGATGGGTATGCGCGATCCACCGGTGAAGTTGGGGTCTGTTTGGCAACTAGCGGACCTGGTGCAACGAACCTTGTCACTGGTATCGCGACGGCTTATATGGACTCTATTCCTATGGTCGCAATAACTGGCCAGGTTAGAACCTCCGCGATCGGCAAAGATGCATTTCAGGAAGCCGACATCACCGGTATTACAATGCCGATTACTAAACATAATTTCCTCGTTAAGACGGTTGAAGATCTTCCGCGTATCATCGCAGAAGCATTCTATATTGCTAGTACCGGTAGACCTGGTCCTGTTCTCGTTGATATTCCGCAAGATGTGGGCAAGAACACTATGGAATTTGATCCTGCAACCGGATACCCGCGCAAGGTCGAGATTCCATCTTATAAGCCGACGACTCGTGGTCATGAGATGCAGATTCGAAAAGCGGCTCAGCTTATTGCCGAATCGAAAAGACCTGTTCTCTATGTTGGTGGAGGGGCAATTTCATCTGGAGCATCCGAAGAAGTTACGGAGCTGGCGGAGCGTACGAACATTCTCGTTACCACCACCTTGATGGGTAAAGGTGCGATTGACGAATGGCACAATCTTTCCATCGGAATGTTGGGAATGCATGGTACTGCCTATGCCAATCATGCCGTCAACAACTGCGACCTACTGATCGCGGTGGGTGCAAGATTTGACGACCGAGTAACTGGAAAGGTAGAGAAGTTTGCTGTCGGCGCCAAGGTCATTCACATTGACGTTGACCCTGCGGAGATTGGTAAGGTTCGCCAGCCCGATGTACCTATTGTAGGGGACGTAAAAACCGTATTGCGCGAATTGCTGAAATACGTAGAGCAGAGACCTGCCTCTGAGTGGAATGAACAAATTATGGAGTGGAAGCGACTGTTTCCGCTAGCATATCCGCGTGATGGCAAACTCTATGCGGAATACATAATCGAACAGATCAACGAAATTACAAATGGCGAAGCCATTATGACGACCGACGTAGGCCAACATCAGATGTGGGCGGCGCAGTATTTCAAATGCCGACGCCCGCGCCAATGGGTAACATCTGGTGGCTTAGGAACAATGGGATACGGACTTCCCGCCGCTGTAGGTGTTCAGAAAGCTAATCCTACTAAGCGTGTTATCAATTTGTCGGGCGATGGATCGTTTCAGATGTGTGCTCAAGAGTTAATGACGGCAACTGTTTATCAATTGCCAGTCATCAATGTCATCATCAACAACCGTTCCCTAGGAATGGTTCGGCAATGGCAAGAACTCTTTTATAAAGAGCGCTACAGCCATGTCGATCTTCAGGCATCTCCTGACTTTGTAAAGCTGGTTGAGGCGTATGGTGGTGTGGGATTGAGAGTAACCACTCCAGAAGAGGTCGGTCCTGCCTTGCAAAAGGCGCTTTCCATTACAGATCGTCCCGTGGTGATTGACTGTGTCGTTCCAACAGAAGAGAACGTTTATCCGATGATTCCTTCAGGCGAAAGCGTCGGCGAGATGCGGGTACGTGAGAATTTGGAAGAGATTAAAGCAAGCGTTCATGCGGATGGCGATACATGGTCCTTCAGCGACGAAGAGCGAGTGCTGACCGAATACGTTCAGATTGTAGAAGGACATTCGGAAGGAGGCCGTGATTAACTATGGCAGCGACACTCAGTAACTCCATCATGGCCCAGATCGAAAAGCACGTTATTACTGCTCTCGTTGAGAATCATCCGGGAGTACTTGCGCGTGTTGCCGGTCTCTTCGCTCGGCGCGGCTACAACATCGAGTCTCTCACAGTCTCGGTCACGAATGATCCCGATCTATCACGTATGACGATTGTGGTTGGCGGTGACCATATGGTCTTAGAACAGATCACAAAGCAGCTCAACAAGATTATCGAAGTTCTGCGAGTGGTCGACTATACGGAAACGGCTGCGGTAGAACGAGAACTTGCGCTATTGAAAGTGAATGCGGAACCTCATAATCGTGCAGAGATTATGCAGATTGTAGAGATTTTTCGTGGGCGCATCATCGATGTCAGTGAGAAAACATTTATCGTCGAAGTTACTGGCAGCACAGACAAGATCGACAAAATTCATGGACTCTTAATGAATTACGGCATCAGAGAAATGACAAGAACCGGCATAATTGCTATGGCACGCGGTTCGAAGACGGCTTAGCCAACTCACACACACGGCGCAGGAGAAAACCGATGGCCGATGACCTCAAGGAAATTGTTACAGTCGAGCAGATCGACCGCCTTTTTTTGCTTTTGGCGGTCGGTGGCCCCATACTGGGTGGCCTAATCGGCGGTCTTTCTGGCAAGAAGTCGGGAAACGCAGCTAAATCAGTAAAAATGGGCATTATTATTGGGATGGCCGGCCCGGCAAACCTGGTTCTCTGGAAGGTTTATAACGCAATAACCGGCAAACTGGGTTTGGATACCGTGAAAAATCTGTTGGTTAATCTGGCGCTCTTTATCGCTATCGGAATAATCGCGGGCTGGACTATCTCCTACGTAAACAAAAAGAATAATAGTAATTTGAACAGTCCTAAACACGAATCTAGTGACCATGAAATACAATCGGGTGCTTCAAATGGAGCGTAAATCGGGACCATTTGAAGCCCTGTTGCTTGATCTGGATGGAACGCTTATCGATTCTCATATGGTGATCTATCGGAGTTTGGACGAGACATTTCGTGAAGTTGCCGGATTGGAATATCGCGAAGAGTGGTGGCACGAGCGGGTTGGCAAACCACTGGATGTG
>CAISOI010000888.1 GCA_903886985.1 uncultured Chthonomonas sp. | reverse complement strand
CAGCCTTATATTGGATCCGACGAGGACGTTTGGCATCTCCGGCATCCATTGCAATGCAGACTCTGTTCGGTTCGCGAAGCCGTAAAATGGATTCGAGATTATTACCATACAGTTGAACATGGATAGTCTGGCCGGCTTTGGCGTTTATGGCAAAGAATTGCGGTTGGTCCCCGTCCAGATTACCAACGAGCGATGCTGGCGCAGTAATGGGCATCGGCTTGTCATACTGGGTAGGTTTCTGTTTTACTTCTGTGGTCGGCATTGCTTCAGGCACGATCGGCATCTTGAATGCCCGCTTGCCGCCATCGTTGTGAATCAATTGGATCTCGACAGATTTTGCTTCCGTTTTGGCGACAGCGATTTCTAACACAATGCTCTTGCCATCCAACTTTTTATCAGTCGACTGTTTCTCTGCGGGGGCCAGTTTGACGGACACGGATTTGTCCAGTGAAGCCACGCCTTTCAACACAATATTCTCCCCACTGACGGTGACAAGTGTTGTTTGGCCGACAGTTAGAACTATCGGGAAGTAGTCTTTTACTTCAGGTTTGGTTTCACCGAAACATGCCGACAAATTGAGCATCACGAGTGAAAACAGGAGAATTGTGAGAATTATTCGGTTCATTTCACGGGTTTTGGAAGTTGGTCAGAGCGACGCATGGTGACTACAGCTCTCTCCTTCCATGTCTTAGTATCCCAAATATGTAGCGACCCATCCTGCGCCCCCGCTGCCACCGACTGGTTATTCGTTGAAACTGCCACTGCGCTTATCCAATCCCCAATTTCTTTAAGTTCCTTTAGGAGATTCGTGCCCTCGCCATTGTATATTCGCACGGAGTGGTTTGCTGCGCCCCAGATAAGCATGGAGCCATCACTGCTCGCCGCTCCAACATTGATCTGGTCTCCCTCATATTGCGCACGTAACGGGTTTTCAATCGTGCCCTTTTTCACCTGCCATATTCGTGCGGATTTATCCTGACTGATAGTCCAGAGAATGTCTCCTTTAACTGCAAATGCGACGGAGGAGATGCCTTCCTGGTGAATAGTAATTGTAGTGACGCGTGAATAGTCCGAAGCATCATAAACTTTTGCGGTACGGTCGGCACTGCCAGATGCAAAATACTTACCATTTTGAGAATAGGCGACTGAATTCACAACGTCGACGTGGTCCTTGATAATGCGCTTTGCCCGGAAACTGTTTGCGTCCCAAATTCGAACCGTCTTGTCCAGAGCTCCTGTCGCCAGTTCTGTTCCGTCTGGTTTCCATGCGACAGAAGTGACCACCTCGTCATGACCATTCAACCGGCCGATGATCTCACCAGAATTCGAATCAAAGAGAACTACTTCGCCTGAAACTCCCGGCAATCCACTGGATGCCGCCAAAACTTTCCCGTTTGGGCTAATTGCGATTGAAGTGACTTGGTTCACCGGTCCGGCAAGGGATTTGACTACTGTTCCATCCTCCGGATTGATAATTCTGACAGTTTTATATCCACCCACATACAACCGTTTGCCGTCGGGTTGAAACATCAGTGCTGTTACCGGTGCGGGAAGCAATTCACTTGCGGGAAGATCCTTTACTTTGGAAGTGACAACTGATTTCGAAGCAGTTGTTGGTACCGGAGCAATCATGGAATCGACTTTTGCGCCCTCATCTATCCACTTCTTGATTATGGAGATCGTTTCCAAATCGATAGCACCGCCTGGAGGCATTTTGGGCTTTAATTCACCCGTGAGGTACTTAATAAACGTCCCGGACCCACTTTTGCCCGGCACGACCGCAACTCCATGTCGGCCACCAGCCAATAATAAATCGCGAGAGAAAAGTGCATAGCCGCTAGCGGGAGTCGCGTTAGCATGGCACGAGAAGCACTGCGCTTTGAGGAGAGGGAGAAT
>CAISOI010000887.1 GCA_903886985.1 uncultured Chthonomonas sp. | reverse complement strand
TGGTCGGATGTTCAGGACCAGAGACTGCAGCAGCAGGCTCAAGCACCAGCCCAACCCCATCCAATGCCGTGATGCCCGCAAACAAAAAAGGCAATACTATGGATACTACTGTCTATCCAGCTCCTGCTGGGGTCAAAACTGGCATCGAAGGTGGCAAGAAAGACTAATCGGAACGAGGATTCTAGTCGTCCTTCGGTATTTTTAGTAGCGCCGTCCATAAATCGGCAGGGACGGCGCTTATTTTGTTTGGTAACACCCCTTGGCAAAAGATTTAAGCAATTTTTAACCAAATCCTCAGAACCTACTTGACGTATTCGTCAAAACGATATATAGTGTTGCATCCAATCGTTGAAGATTGGTTGTCGCATCCGTAGCGTTTTGTTCGCAGTCGGCGTCTTTGCTTCTTAAAGACATTGCCATTGTCGCTCGCTAAATCATCTATTTCTTCTGTCGCCAGCGTAGTGGCTCTTAGCGACCTTATCCGTTTCATGTTCATTTCGAAAGGGTAGGTATTTATGAGAAACACCAGCACTAATCGGTCTGCGTTTACGCTCATCGAACTTCTCGTGGTAATTGCAATTATCGCGATTCTTGCCGCAATTCTATTCCCTGTGTTCGCACAGGCTCGTGCAGCCGCACGATCCATTTCTTGTGTCAGCAACACCAAACAAGCAGCCCTTGGTGTCTTGATGTATGTTCAGGACTTCGATGAAAAGATCCCTGCTTTAGACAATAACGGCTCCTGCGGTTACGGTCAAAGTCCATGTGCCCTGCCTGACTGGGGTAATGGCGGAGCCGCAACGGATCAACCCGTCTTTTTCTTCAACGTCATCCAACCGTACATCAAAAGTCAGCAACTGGGTTACTGCCCCGAAGCCGGTACGACCAGCTGGAAATCAGCTATTCCAAGCCCGTATGTTCTTGGCAAACCATACATCGCTGCACTGGAACAAAACGGAGTTTATCAGGGTATGTTCACCCAGATGGCTATGAACATGTTGCTCGACCCACTATGGGGCGGTACTGCAGCTCAAAGCGTTGCTTCCTGGCAACGACCGGCTGAACTCATGCTCTTAACGGGTGACTCCGTTTGGGGTGACGGTACCGGTGGTGATCCATCTCCACAATTGGCAGTAGGTAACACCGCGGTTTGGCCTTCCCGACCAGACAGCAAATGTTCGAACTATGGAAACCCTGGATACACCTGGTATGTTCACAAAGGTAAATCCCGAAGCGGTGCTGTCCAAGTCGGTACCACCTACGACAACGGCATCAACTCCGGAATGGCAAACATTGCATTCTGCGATGGTCACGTCAAACCACTTAAGTACAATGCGCTGGAAAGATGCGACTTCAACACAAGTGCAAACTTGTGGACCTGGACGTATTTTGACGCTCGTTACTAAAGTTAGGTAGACAGATATCAACTCTTCAAGTAGGAGTGTGATGTCCTACAAAAGAATTCCGGGCTGGCGCAAATTGCGTCAGCCCGTGTTCACAACAGATTTTCATAGGGTACAGCAACCACTTAGTTTTGTTGCAAAAGATCGTATCACTCACAGGAGATCCAAATGCAAAAGATCAAATTGATAGGATTGTTGCTTCTCGCAACAGTAGTTATTGGCGTTGTCGGATGTGGTAAGAAGGACGATGAGACGGGCGAAATGACGCCCACAAAAGCAAAAATTGATAATAATGCACCTGCGGCAGCCACTGCGGAAGGCGCTGCCCCCGCGACAGACACCCCGACACCAGGCGGAGTAAAAGGTGCGCGCAGTAAAGGACAGGCGCCTGGACCAATGACGCCTGGCACCAAGGCAAAGGATGCGCCCGGTACATAGGCACATTTCCAATTTCACAGAATCAAAGATGTCCCGGGAGATTTCTCCCGGGACATCTTACGTCTAGCTCTATTGGGATACAACCTGCTATTTGATCATTTCAAGCACGAGCTTGAACTCAATCGTGCCTGCCTCGCCAAGCAGTTCAAATACCGCCATCTCTGTAGACGTCAGTACCACCCCTGCTTGACTCATCCGGCGCAGACCAATTTGGTGATTGAATTCCGTTCTTGAAGATGTCGCGTCCGCAACAACGTGCACTAGATAATTCTGTGCAATTAGGTCCAGTGCCGTCTGGCAAACCACAATATGCGACTCAACGCCACATATAAGAATCTGCCTTCTGCCGGACCGCCGTATCTCAGAATGAATCGCATCATCATCCAATGCACTAAATGCCAACTTGTCAAACGGGACAAAATCTGTACGCAGTGGATTCGCAATCTCAGGAATAGTGTTTCCCATACGAGCAGTATTCTGTTGCGTCAACACCACGGGCAATCTCAGAACAGGCGACGCCAACACCAATGTCGTCGCATTCTTAATAAGTGTCTCTTTATCGTGAATTTGCCGCAGGAATGGCTCCTGCATGTCTATCACTAATAACAGTGTGTCTTCCGGTCGAAGGTGAGTAGGATGTCTGTTGGATCGTGCCAGCGGCAAAGACTTCTCCGTGTACCATTGCGTCTAAATATTGTATGCTATAAAAACTATAAAAAACTGTATGAATGTAGCAATATGGGTGAAATCTTTTCCAATCTCCTTACGTAAATGGAATTAGAAGCTGAAGACAACTTCTAAGTCCTAAATGTTTAACATAACCAAGCATCTAAACCCTTTGCGCAGGAGCCGAGGAAACCACAAAGTCTATTTAATAAATAGCCTTTCCACCAGTACGGAGGTATCCGATATGTGGGAACAACCCGACAACGATCAATACTCGGACCGATTGTATCTAGCGGGAGAAATAGCGCCCGCCGGGATCTATCGGCAAATGGGCACTAACCGTCAGATTACTCTGGATCGCGATAACTACTTGCCTGCTTCCATGGATGGCCAAGTTGCCTGCTACAGCAAGGTAGTTGATTTACAACTGTTTAATCCTGCTGCCTTGCAACAAGTGGCTTGAACCGACTTTAGCCTAAGCCCTATTCAGCCTTAACTTAATCCTTCACTAATTCCGAGAAGCTTTAGCTCCTCACGAGCGGTTGAGCTTGCCTCAAGCAAACGCATCCGAATCTCCTCGACGGTGAGGGAAGATCTCTCTACGGCTTCCTGCAAAAACTCCATTTGATTATCAGCCAATAAAATGTCTATGGCACTGATGTTGAGAGCATCAGAAAGTGCCCCCAATGCCGGCGCAATCTCGTGTATCTCTTCCTCCGTCTTCGCTTGGAGCATCTTCTGACTCATCGACACTTCTTCAGCGGCGCGCTTCAGGGGCCCCAACATCAACAGATATTCATTCAATTTCTCACGAACAAGGTCCATGTTCCCGATATATGCTTCACCTGCCATTATCGACTCACCTTCTCCTGAAATACACCCATAGAACGCAGACGACTGTACCGACCATCCACCAGAGTTGTCTCGCCGCTTCCTGACAGTTCGTTCAGGTGCCGAACCAACGCTTCCTTCAGTGTGAGGGCCATATCCGTAACATTCCGGTGTGCGCCACCCAATGGTTCCGGGAGAATCTCATCGACTAAATTCAGTTGGTGCGCATATTGCGCGGTGAGCTTCAATGCATCTGCGGCTTCATTCGCCATCGCCTTATCCCGCCACAATATGGCGGCACATCCCTCCGGGGAAATAACCGAGTAGACCGAATGCTCTAACATCAGTACCCGATCACCAACTGCAACACCGAGTGCTCCCCCACTGCCACCCTCACCAATTACGGTCACTATCACCGGGATTCTCAGCAGAGAAAACTCCATCAGATTTCGAGCAATAGCCTCGCTCACGCCATGCTCTTCTGCACGAAGGTCCGCAGCAGCTCCAGCAGTGTCCACAAACGTAAATAGCGGCACCCTGAACTTTTCCGCGAGGCGTGCGATACGCAAAGCCTTTCTAAACCCTTCCGCACGAGCGGATCCAAAGTTTCGACGTTGCCGCTCTTTGAGGTCCCTACCCTTTTGTTGACCAATCACCACAACCGGCTGGCCATTAAGTTTAGCAAGTCCACCCACGATGGCCTCGTCATTCGCCGCAAGTCGATCTCCGTGGAGTTCGAAAAAATCATCGAAAATTAATCTAATATAATCGAGGGAGTACGGACGATCTTTATGTCTGGCCATCTGCGTTTTCTCCCATGCAGAGAGATTGCCATAGACTTTCTCCATGACTCGATGCAGCTCTAATTCAAGCGGTTCCACGGCAGTATCAATATCGATACCTTCCGCTGCAGCTTTCGACCTACCTTCAACACTCTTCAAAGAGGCAATCATCGCCTCTAATTCTGCTATCGGCTTTTCGAAATCAAAATTAGTTCCCTGCAATGACGCTCTCCTTTACTGCGGATAGAGCGAAGAACTCCAACAGGGTCTTCAATGCAAGCGGGAGATCTTTACGGGGAACAATGCGGTCGATCATGCCATGTTCGAGTTGAAACTCACTTGTCTGGAAATTGTCCGGCAGCTTAACGCCGACTTCCTGATTTCCTACACGGCGACCCGCAAATCCAATAATAGCGCCCGGCTCTGCAAGTATCACATCCCCGAGGCATGAGTAGCTGGCGTAAGTTCCACCCGTGGTAGGATCGGTCAGAACCACAATGAACGGGATCCCATTTGTGCCGAGGCGGCCCACGGCTGCTGAGGTTTTTGCCATTTGCATAAGTGATAGCAAACCCTCCTGCATTCTGGCGCCGCCGGAGGCGGTAAACATGATCACAGGAAAACGCTTCTCAATTCCAACTTCAATGGCTCTGGCTATCTTCTCACCAACGACAGATCCCATTGAGCCACCCATAAAGGTAAAATCCGCTATTCCAATAACCACTGGAAAGCCCTCGACGGTCGCGGTACCGGTAATCACTGCCTCACTGCTCGTCGAAGTATTCTTGGCCTTGTGGAGCTTTTCTCGATATTCCGGGAATAATAATGGATCGGCAGATTGAAGCACAGCGTCTATCTCTTCAAAAGAATCTTCGTCCACTGTAATTTCAAGCCGCTCATGTGCATTGAGCCGATGATGATGTCCACATTTCGTACAAACTTTTTGATTTCTCTCAAAGTCGCGAACAAATAAGATCTGAGAGCAACTTGAGCACTTAACTGCGATACCGTCCGGCACGCCTTCTGCGGGAGAGCCATCTTTTCGCTTTCTCCCAAACCAGCCGCTAACGGCCATAAACTTCTCCAAACAGCCCAAAGGCAGGACATCTATGTTCTAACGTCGAATTAGCACGTTCCATTAACATGATCCCGAGGTCCTGATTTGAGCTTAAATGATCTTCGCAAAGAGATTGATAAAATAGACGAACAAGTTGTTCAACTATTAAGCCGACGCGCATCAATCGCACAAGAGATTGGCCACCATAAGTCGCGTACCAGCACGCACTATTTTACCCCTGAACGCGAGCAAACGGTGTATAAGCGGCTCTCCGATCTCAATAAAGGACCTTTGCCTAACTCAGCATTAAGCGCAATCTACCGTGAAGTAATGTCCGCTTCACGCGCACTTGAGAAGCCATTAACCGTCGGATTCCTCGGTCCGGTGGGAACATTTAGTCATCAGGCAGGCATATCCCGTTTTGGCTCGTCGTCGTCATTTCTACCAACAGAGTCCATTACCGACATATTCATGCAAGTCGAGCGTGGATTATGCGACTACGGAGTTGTTCCTGTAGAGAACTCACTTAGTGGAGTCATTCCTGAAACACTCGATACCTTCATGCAATGCAACTTGCGGATTGTGTCCGAGCTATTTGTACCCATTGTCCATAATCTAGCAACTCACTGTGCCACAGTGGAAGAGATTAAGAAGGTCTATTCAAAGACTGAGCCCTTCGCGCAATGTCGCCAATGGCTGCGAAATCACCTTCCTGGAATTGAATTGGTGGAAGTTTCAAGCACTGCCAAAGCTGCGGAGCTAGCATCGATGGAACCATCATCAGCAGCCCTTTGCCCGGCGCTCGCCGCAGAACTCAATAAATTGCCAATTCTGGTGGAGCATACAGAAGATAATCCAAATAACCGAACACGCTTTCTGGTGCTGGGATATAACGAACCTGAGCCAACCGGCAAAGATAAGACATCACTGATGTTCTCGGTTCATCACCGTTCAGGCGAACTGTTTCGCGCAATGTCTGCATTCGAAAAATACGATGTCAATTTAACAATGATCGAATCGCGTCCCTCCAAACTCGCCGCATGGGAGTACATCTTCTACATGGATGTGCAGGGACATCAACGTGATCCCCAAGTCCAGAGAGCCGTTACACAGCTAAAGGAACACGCCCTATTCTTAACGATATTAGGGTCCTATCCTGCAGCGGAATAGTGTGTTATGTCGAAGACTAAAGATGGTTCCATTGCTTGACAGACAATCAGCACCCGGATATAATCCAAAGTAGTGCGCGGGAATAGCTCAGTGGTAGAGCATCTGCTTCCCAAGCAGAGGGTCGCGGGTTCGAGTCCCGTTTCCCGCTCCAATATTTGCGAAACCTCGGCAATTTGCCGGGGTTTTTTCGTATAGCTAATATGATCCAAAGAATTTCAACTCCAATATAGCAAAGAGGCTCAACCTGATGGCCCGTAAAGTTACCGAAAATATAGAGATTACAACCCTACCTAATGGGGTCCGTGTCGTTTCAGAGACAGTAACGTATGTCCAATCCGTATCCGTAGGTATTTGGGTCGGAGTAGGCTCCAGAGACGAAGATATGAAGGTGCGGGGAGTTACGCACTTCATTGAACACATGCTTTTCAAAGGTACACCCAGCCGCACTGCCCGCACAATTGCCGACGAAATTGAGTCGCGCGGTGGCAGCCTCAACGCATTCACCGACAAAGAATACACCTGCTATTACGCGAAAGCTCTCGCAGAACACCTCGATATCGTTATGGATATCCTAACCGATATGCTTCGCAACTCATTACTCGATCCCGAGGAACTCGCCCGTGAACAGAACGTGGTTCTTGAGGAGATCAAGCGGTATAAGGATCAGCCGGACGACACAATTCACGATGTATTTCAATCTACTATGTGGTCAACACATCCACTTGGACGTCCAGTCATAGGTGTTGCCCCCACTGTCGCAGCCCTTCGCCAAAATGACCTCAAAGAGTATATGTCAACGCACTATACTCCCAATCGAATCGTCGTCTCAGCCGCGGGTAATATTACCCACGCGGAACTCGTCGAACTCGCAGAGAAGCTCTTAGGATCAATTTCCGGCGAACCTTACAAGCAAGCCAACAAGAAACCTGTTGCTTCCGGCAAGGACAAACTTATTAAGAAGCGCACGGAGCAGGTTCACTTTTGCTATGGCTCGATGTCATACCCCCAAGGGGACAAACGACGTTACACACTGACCATTCTCGACAGCGTTCTGGGTGGCAACATGAGTTCGCGACTGTTTCAAGAAATTCGTGAGAAACGCGGTTTGGCATACTCCATCGGCTGCTACAGCGCCTCCTATCGCGAAGGCGGTATGTTCACAATCTATGGCGGAACTTCGCCAGACACCTTTGACCAAGTTATGGAATTATCGAAGATCGAGATCAACAAAGTCAAAAGTGAGGGCCTTACCGAAGACGAAGTCACTAAAGCCAAAACCCAGATCCGGGGTGCACTCGTTCTTGGCCTCGAAAATATGAGCAGTAGGATGATGCGAATGGGCAAGTCCCTGCTCTATTTCAATCGCGTCATTCCTATCGAAGAAATTACCAGCAACATTTTGGAAGTCAGCCACGACGATATCAAAAACGTTGCGAACGAAATATTTGATGATAAGTCGATGACCCTCGCTGCAATCGGACCGTTCAAGAAGGCAGTGGACTAGACCACTATGGATAATCCGATCAAAGTCGCCGTAGCAGGTGCACGCGGGCGTATGGGACTCGAAGTGGTCATTGCAGTGCACGAGGCAGTTGGTCTTGAACTTGTTGCCGCCATCGACAGATCGCAGGTTGGAGATGATATTGGCGAAATTGCCGGGATAGGCAACATCGGTGTCGCAATTCAAACCGATCTCCAATCCGCTCTTGAAAGCTCTAAACCTGATGTCGTCGTCGATTTCACCCTTCCTGTGAGTGCAATGGATAACATTAGAACTGCGCTGAAAAGTGGCGTTCGCCCCGTTGTCGGCACCACCGGAATAACCGTCGAGAACGAAAACGAAGTGCGTGAGCTATGTTCTAAGACGGATATCCCATGCATTATCGCCCCGAACTTTGCAATCGGAGCAATTCTGCTCATGGAATTTGCAAAGCAAGCTGCGAAATACATGCCGGATGTCGAGATCATCGAAATGCACCACGAGAAAAAGCTCGACTCACCTTCCGGTACTGCACTGATGACCGCACGAAAAATCAGTGAAGGTCGCATCAACCGCCCGATTCCCGCTCCCCAAAATCTCGTCGAGAAGATCCCTGGTGGACGCGGTGCGGAACTCGACTCCACCCACATTCATAGTGTGAGGCTTCCTGGGTTTGTCGCGAGCCAGGCCGTCATTTTTGGTGGTCCAGGTCAGACTCTAACTCTGCGCCACGACTCACTGGATCGAAAATCATTCATGCCGGGTGTCGTTCTTGCCGTCAGAAAAGTAATGGAGACAGAGGGACTAATTGTCGGCCTCGAAAACCTACTGTGAGTCTGCCCAGCACCTAATCCACACGGAATCAAAAAGACCTCCCGCAAAGAAGTTGCGGGAGGTCTTTCTATTTCAACTTATGCCGACGACTACTTGAGAACTTTGTCCACTACAAGTCGTTGCGGCAGGCCAGTGAGTTCCCACATTGTTAGATAGACTGTACGCACGACCTTTTCCATTTTCTGGAAATCAATCTTCGAGACCTCATCGCCAAGCTGATGATAGTCCTCGTGAACTCCGTCAAAGTAGAAAATGATTGGAATCCCCTTGCGAGCATAGTTGTAGTGGTCGCTTCGGTAGAAAATACGCTCTGTGTCTTTGGGGTCATCATACTTGTAGTTAAAAGATAACTTCAAATACTCGGAATTCACTTTCTCACTGATGTCACCAAGTTGTGTACTCTGCATTTTGGAACCGATAACGTATATTTCATCCGGACCAGTCAAAACTCGATTGGCTGGATTCGTGTCACCCGGCTTCTTACTTCGGCCAATCATGTCAATATTCAGGTCGGCAATAATGTTCTTCAGCGGAACAGTGGGATAATTCGTGTAGAAATCGGAACCCCACAGTCCTTTCTCTTCCCCGCAATGCCAAACAAACAGTACTGATCGCTTCGGCTTCTTGGGTGCACGTGAGAGCGCTTCTGCAATCCCCATAATAGATACCGTTCCAGAGCCATCGTCATCAGCCCCGTTGTATACCTTGTCTACTGCGTTAGGGTTGCTGTTAAGTCCAACATGGTCGTAATGCGCGGAGCAGACGACGTACTCATTCTTGAGTACCGGGTCAGAACCTTCCACTACAGCTACAACGTTCTGGGTATAAACTCGTCCCTCGTCAGCAGCGGTTTTGATTTCGCCCGACTTTGCATCTGGAAAACTAAAACCCGCCAACAGCTTTTCGTCTTCAATAGCTTTATAGACATCGGTCAACTTCAACTTTTCGCCGCTCAAAAGGCTCGCACTGCTTTTTTCGCTAAGGTAAACCACCGGCATTCCAGCGGCAGTCGTAACACCCTCGCGCGGCTTACCTTCGAATCGATATCCGCCGTTGGTACCTTCTCGGGCAGCTCGATTCCGCGTCCAAGAGCTTGAAGTCTGGCTTGTGCTCAAATAGATAATTCCAGCGATACCCTTGCTCTTTGCGTATGCAACTGGATCGGCATAATCAGTTCCTTCTGTCCCCGTCAGGTCAGATGCTCCAAGCCCTGGAGGCGCGGTCCTTGGACCAGGAACGAGCACTGCGATCTTCCCTTTGACATCCATGCCCGCATAGGCGTCAATGTTCTTAGCCTTTACGAGCCAACCGAAGCCACCAAATACCAATGGTCCCTGTGCAGTGCCGCTCACTCGATCACAGTAGTAATCTTCACCATATTTCAGCGCGGATCCCCCAACCGTTAGACTGCATTTGTCGGTTACAACTCGAGGACGGGTCAAAGAGATCTTCTGGAAATAGGTTCCATTGTCTCCCATGGGTTTTAATCCCCAGTTTTCAAGATGTTCTGCGATAAAGAGAGCAGCCGTGTCCAATCCTCTAGAGGGTGTATTTCGACCTTCCATTTCATCGGAAGCGATGAATGTAAGAAACGATTTGAGATGGGCTGCGGTAATTGCCTGCGGGTTCGCCAACGGGCGTTGTGCAAGCACCGATGAAGAAGTAAGGGCAACAAGGCTCACGGTAGCAACTGCTCCGTTGAGCCACTTCAAAGATAATTTCATTCAGGATTCCTTGTCAGGTTTTGTTGGGACGGATGGATCCATAAGTATGGAAGCAGAATACCCAATGCTGGTAACATTTTTCGACTTGATCAATTTTGTCTGG
>CAISOI010000886.1 GCA_903886985.1 uncultured Chthonomonas sp. | reverse complement strand
CTAGGAACTAAGAGAATTGCCCGATTTACAGCCCACAATTGATACCGCCAACAACTTATTCCCTATGCGCCGCAATCCGGGTATTCCCCTCGACCTTGGGTGGCTCAAAGATGTTCGAGTTAACCGCAGTGCTATTGAACGACGCACTTCTACCCTCACAGCACGGCGTACCGTCAAAAAGGAGTGGCAGGCAGCCTGGCTCCTTAAAGCAATCACTTGTATCGATTTGACCACGCTCGCGGGTGATGACACTCCCGGGAATGTCGCTAGACTGTGCGCAAAGGCTCGGAAACCGATCCGTGATGATATTTCTAGCGCACTTGGCATTCGGGATTTGAAGATAACCACGGGCGCAGTATGTGTATACCACGAAATGATAGCAACCGCATTGACGGAATTACGCGGGACGAGTATTCCGATCGCGGCTGTTTCGACTGGTTTTCCCGCTGGATTGACACCACTTCATTTAAGAGTGGAAGAAATCAAAGAATCTGTTCGGGAAGGTGCTCAAGAAATCGATATAGTGATCTCGCGGCGTCATGTGCTGACTGGCAACTGGCAGGCACTTTATGACGAAGTCCGTATGTTTCGAGAAGCGTGTGGTGACGCCCATATCAAAACGATTTTGGCGACAGGCGACCTATCAACATTGCGCAATGTCTATCGGGCAAGTTTAGTCTGTATGATGGCTGGTGCTGACTTTATCAAGACTTCTACGGGGAAAGAGAGCGTCAACGCCACCCTTCCTATTGGAATAACTATGGTAAGGGCAATTCGAGATTTTCATGATCGAACTGGATTTCAAATTGGATTTAAACCAGCAGGCGGAATACGGACTGCCAAGCAATCTAT
The DNA here is from genome assembly GCA_903886985.1 of uncultured Chthonomonas sp. Taxonomy (GTDB): domain Bacteria; phylum Armatimonadota; class Chthonomonadetes; order Chthonomonadales; family CAJBBX01; genus CAISOI01. The sequence continues at coordinate 1,573 of CAISOI010000886.1, read as the reverse complement.
CGATTGGTTGGTATTAATGAAGGAAGAGCTTGGGCTCGATTGGCTAACCCCCCACATGTTCAGAATTGGCGCGAGCGCACTTCTCTCAGATATTGAGCGACAATTGGAGCATCACGTTACCGGTAGATATGCCGCATATTCACACCAACCCATGGCGTGAACCGAGAACACCTTAAAATTATGAAACGGAACAACATATCCTGATGCTGGTAGTCCCAGAATTATTTGAGAAAATGGAATACGGACCTGCTCCTGAGAGCGCTGGAATTGCTCTCGAATGGATAAACTCGCACAACAAGTTGGGTCATTTTATCAACGGGGAATTTGTTTCGCCTCGAAATGATGAGTGGTTCACAACGCTGAATCCAGCTACTGGGGAACCACTTTGTGAAATTGCTGCTGCTAACGGTGAAGACGTAAATGCGGCGGTTGCCTCCGCACGAATTGCGCAGCAATCCTGGTGGGATATTGGCACTCATGCGCGAGCTCGATACCTTTATGCGATCGCGCGGCATCTTCAGAAGTACGCAAGAATCTTTGCTGTCCTTGAGACACTAGAGAACGGCAAACCAATTCGAGAGACTCGCGACATTGATATTCCGCTCGCTATTCGCCACTTCTATCATCACGCAGGTTGGGCGCAATTGCTCGATCAGGAATTTGTTGGCGCAACACCCATCGGTGTGATTGGGCAGATAATTCCGTGGAATTTTCCTCTCCTAATGTTAGCGTGGAAGATTGCTCCTGCACTTGCGGCCGGGAATACGGTGGTTCTGAAACCAGCTGAGTATACGTCGTTGACTGCATTACGGTTCGCGGAGTTGTGCCAGGAGGTCGGCCTGCCTCCAGGAGTGGTGAATATCGTGACTGGCGATGGCTCAACCGGAGAGGCAATGGTTTCCCACCCGGGCGTGGACAAAATTGCTTTCACCGGCTCAACAGAGGTGGGTCGGATTATTCGTCGCTCTACAGCCGGAACTGACAAAAAGCTCTCCCTTGAGCTTGGCGGAAAATCTCCATTTATCGTATTTGACGATGCGGATTTGGACAGTGCGGTAGAAGGCATTGTTGATGCCATCTGGTTCAACCAAGGTCAAGTGTGCTGCGCAGGTTCGCGCCTGCTCGTTCAGGAGAATGTTGCTGAAACATTCCTTCGTAAAATTCGACATCGGATGGAAACCTTACGAGTTGGTGACCCGCTCGACAAATGCACAGACATTGGTGCAATTATTGATAAATCGCAACTGGACAAAATTACCAATTTAGTCGACGCAGGAGTTGAGAACGGAGCGGAAGCATGGCGTCCACAGTGGAGCTGCCCCGCACAAGGTTTCTTCTATCCGCCTACACTTATCACAGAAGTTTCTCCTGCGGCATTGATCGCTCAAGAAGAGATTTTTGGTCCTGTATTAGTATCTATGACTTTCCGCACGGCTACAGAAGCGATTGAACTTGCGAACAACACGCCCTACGGATTGGCTGCTAGTATCTGGTCAGAAGATATCAATCGAACTTTGGATATCGCTCCCAAAATTAAGGCAGGAACAATCTGGATTAACTCAACTAATCTATT
>CAISOI010000885.1 GCA_903886985.1 uncultured Chthonomonas sp. | reverse complement strand
GGCTCTCTAACGAACGCAACAAAATATGCTGAATACGATAGGCACGATTCTGTCTAAAGAATAGTGCTTATCTCGATATTCCTGAATAAGGCAAAAATTGTAAATGCCATCTAGGTACCGCATGAACTCGAACGATCACAGCAAATGGATAGCGTAAACAACATGAAGCGCCGGGGACAGTCCTCCCCCGATCACGTGGTCATGATTGAAGTTGTACAAAACGGAGCATGGGATTTCAACCGAAACAACCTGAATTCCAGATAGCTCACACCCAGCACAAATTTTTGACAATGAAAAGAGCAGATGGCTGTCGGTATCTCCTCATTCAACACTTACTTGAAGCGTTAGAACACTACATAGCAATGCGTTGGGAAAATTTCGGCTTAATATTGCAAAGTCACTCGGCGGGTAAACTCAAACAAATATCCTTTTGCACCGGAGAACGAAACCGCCATGAACAAAATACGCATCTGCGAAATACTTGCCTTTGTTGCTATGTCGGTTGTTCCAGCGGTAGCCAATTGTGCTCAACCGCGCAATGCTGATTCAGATACCAAGACGCTCCGAGTATTTATTTTCGCGGGCCAGTCCAACATGGTTGGTTCAGATTCAAGATCGACCGATGTTAAACTGTTCCCGCCCTTTGTCGGATTGGACCAACCTCAAGAGAATGTACTCTATTCCTACAACATGGGGAGAGAAGACAAGCGCACCTCCAACGGTTGGATTACGCTTAGACCAGTCGATAACACCGTTGGTCCAGAGCTCAGCTTCGCCCGGAAAGTTTCGCAGGAGACAAAAGCTCCCATCGCCATCATCAAGTGTGCCGCAGGTGGCACTACGATTGGTGGAGATTGGAATCCAGATGAACCGAGCGGTTTTAAGCTCTATCCGCTGGCATTGCAGTGGATTCAATCCTCGCTTGCTGAACTGGACCGGAAGAAAATTCCTTACCGTATCGAAGGCTTTATGTGGCATCAGGGCGAGAACGATATGTTCGACAAAGTTTTCAAACCGAATTATGGCAAGAACCTTCAGAACTTTCTGGCAAGTTGGAGGCGAGACCTCAAGACACTCAACCTGAAATTCTATATTGGCGAACTCTGCACCAAAACAGTTTGGGGCATGGACAACCGCGCAAATATGTATGCCATTCGGGAGGGACAGAAAGCCGTTACTACTTCGGACCCGTTGGCGGAGTACATCCCTACTTCACACGATGCGGTTGAAATTGGCGGAGGTGCCGGTTTACATTATCATTATGGAACTCTGGGGCAGCTTGAACATGGCGTGAACTATGCCGACGCCTATCTGAGAACTATTGGAAAGAAAATAACCGTCAATCGTCCGCTCAAGCCTTGGCCCTATGCGAAAGGAAGCACAGTCAAGCTTTTCATCCTTGCCGGACATCGCAACATGGAGGGTGAACGCTCATTTACGCAAGAACTAAATGACCTGCCGGGTCAGGCAGAGCTAGCGAAAGACAATCTCAAAATCGCCTTCAAATACAATATCGGCGGTGGCTTCAAAACCTCTAAAGGATGGGAGCCATTGGGACCGGCAGGTTTCTACGACACATTTGGTCCCGAACTCAGCTTCGGACGGACAATACAAACCAAGGATTCCGGCAACATTGCGATTGCGAAGTTCACGCACAGCGGCTCGCAGATGAACGATTGGACCCCACAGGGAACGGATACCAAAGATCGGAACCTCTATCCGCAATTTATTGCGTTCATAAAAGATTCCATCAAAGAACTTAAAGCGAAGGGGCAAAAAGTGGAATTGGCGGGGATATTCTACCACGCTGGTGAGAATGATATGTCTATCGGACAGTATCGACGAGAGGCCGCCAAATGGCTGCAATCAACAATCGCAAAGTGCCGTGAGGACCTGGCAATGCCTTCCTTAAAATGGTATGTCAGCCAACAGCCACCTACCGAT
>CAISOI010000884.1 GCA_903886985.1 uncultured Chthonomonas sp. | reverse complement strand
TTGGAATGTTGGTTCGTTTGGTATTTCTTGCGACAGCGATTGCTATTTCTTCACGAGGTGGAGCTGAACAGACCGAACGACACAAGCGCCCGAACATTATCTTCATCCTCACAGATGATCAAGGTTACGGAGATCTTTCCTGCCATGGAAATCCTGTCATCAAGACCCCGAATATGGACCGTCTGCATGATGAGGGGGTCCGTTTTACAGACTTCCATGTGAGCCCCACATGCTCCCCGACACGCTCTGCATTGATGACTGGCAGGCACGAATTCAAGAACGGTATTACACATACTATATTTGAAAGGGAACGGATGACCCTGAATGCGACTACGATCGCGCAGGTTTTGAAGGGCGCAGGGTACACCACCGCGGTCTTTGGAAAATGGCACCTGGGTGATGAAGAGGATTATCAGCCCGAAAAACGCGGGTTTGATGAGGTGTTTATCCACGGCGCGGGCGGCATCGGACAGACCTTTCCTGGCAGTGGTGGTGACGCACCCGGAAACACTTACTTCAATCCTGCCATCATGCACAACGGCAAGTTCGAAAAGACCAAGGGGTACTGTACCGACGTCTTCTTTGACCAAGCAACCAAATGGATCGATTCCAATCGAGGAAAACAACCATTTTACGCTTACATTGCGACAAATGCTCCACACGAACCTCTCCAAGTACGACCTGAAGACGAAGCGCGATATACTGGCAAGGTCGCAGACAAAAAGGTGGCCAAATTTTTTGGGATGATCGCGAATATCGACGACAATATTGGCAAACTACTACAGAAGATCAAAGATTGGGGCATTGAGCGGGATACTCTGGTGATCTTCATGAACGACAACGGCGGCACCGTTGGGACAGGATTCTATAACGCCGGAATGCGAGGACAGAAAGTGACGGCATTCCTTGGTGGAACAAGGGCTGCATCCTTTTGGCGATGGCCGGGAACGCTTATGCCTGCAGATGTTAATGTATTAGCAGCCCACATAGACTACTTCCCGACGATCGCCGAACTCGTAGGAGCAAAATTGTCACAAGATGTTAAAAAACAGGTAGAGGGTAGAAGCTTGATCCCCCTGTTGAAAAACCCGAAGTCAAAGTGGCCGGCAAGGACGCTCTTTACGCACGTCGGTCGTTGGCCAAAAGGTGCCGATCCTAATTCGATGAAATACGCGAATTGCAGTGTACGCAGCAAGCAGTGGCACATGGTTTCCGCATCGAAGGGCACAGACAAGAATTGGATGTTGTTCGATGTATCTGTGGCCCCCGGTGAAAAAGACGATGTGGCAGCAACTCATCAGGACGTGGTGAAAAAGATGGATGCAGAATTTGAGGCGTGGTGGGTCTCGGTGCAGCCGATGTTGGTGAATGAGAAGATTGTGGGTCCAGCGGAGAATCCTTATAAGGTTCTTTATAGGAAGCAGTTTGGCGGAGATTGACAAGGGATCTCTTCGGGATATCTGAAACTTCAAAGTGCCCTACTTTTGGTAGGCAATACCAATTTCCATACCTGTCCAATACTTCTGGTCGTGTTGAGGTTTCCTAGTTTTTGACGAACAGCCACGGAGATTTACATTCCTTCTGGTCCGAGAGTAACACTACTTATAATTTAAATATTTCACTCGTTAGATTCCTGATTCACGGTAATGAAACGAGTTGTGGTATAATGCTCCGGTTACATGTGAGTAGGTTGATAGAGACCGTGCTCTCTATCCAGCAACCATTGGTTGCTGCTGGGCGGCAAATTTGCTGCTGCTACTCCCTGCTGCGGTTGAACCGCAGCCACTGTCCATAGGGAGGAAAAAATGGGTATGCGCCATTACGAGGCGTTGTTTATAGTGGAAGCCGAGACTACCGAAGAGGATCTCGTGCCGATCATTGAGAAGTACCAAAAGGTTGTCACCGACATGGGTGGCATCGTTGGCGAGACTGGTAAGTGGGAGCAAGGACGACGCCGGCTCACATACGAAATCGATGGGAGACGAGAAGGACTTTTTATTCTCATGAACTTCGAGGCTGGATCGGATGTGCCGTTAGAGTTGGACCGTATCTTCCGAATCAGTGACGATGTGTTTCGACACATCATTGTCCGACAGGACGAAGACGAAGAGTAGCTCATTCCAGTTCGGTAGTAAAAGCAGCAAAATCGTTAGTCAATTACTTTTTTAGGACCGTTACAGAATTAGAATTCTGTATCAGGGAAGGGGAATTATCATGTTGAATCACATCGTTTTGATTGGTAGACTTACGCGGGACCCAGAGTCCCAGTACACGCCCAACGGAATAGCACTAGCAAAGTTCACAATCGCGGTGGATAGACTCACCAAGAACGCGGAAACTGGCGAACGCGAAACAGATTTTATCAACGTTGTTGCGTGGCGCCGAACGGCAGAATTTGTGACGCAATATATCACAAAGGGTCGTTTGGTTGCAGTCGAAGGTAAATTACAGATTCGTTCGTGGGTTGCGCAGGATGGCACGAAGCGTACCGCTGCAGAAGTTGTTGCGGATAACGTTCAAGGTTTAGATCGCGCGAAAGATAACGATGGATCTGGTGGTGGTGGAAGCAACATGGGATATTCCGGTGGTGGCGATGAAGGGAGCTTTAGTGCTCCCGCTTCAATGAAGGGCGCCGCCAGACCTGCACCCGCTAAAAGTAGTGAACCTGATGATTTTGATCCTTTCGCCGACGAATAATATCGAAATGTCGAAATATCGACACTATTGTTTGCGCCAGTTTAGGTTGAAACTAGTCAGCCAGCTGCGCGTTCTCGATTGAGAAGAGGATATCCATGTCAAGTGCACCTGTAAGAAGGCGGCCACCGGGAAAATACCGAAAGCCGCGAAGAAAAGTCTGTGCGTTCTGCGTCGACAAAGCGACATCCGTAGACTACAAAGCGATTGGTAAGCTGCGTAAGTTCGTGACGGAACGTGGCAAGATGGTTCCGCGCCGCTCAAGCGGCAATTGCGCGAAGCATCAGCGATTGCTGGCTATGGCCATCAAGAGAGCGCGACATCTCGCCCTCATCGCTTTCGTCGCAGAGTAAATAATAAAAAAGACCTCGCCATCAATGAAGATGCG
>CAISOI010000883.1 GCA_903886985.1 uncultured Chthonomonas sp. | reverse complement strand
TAGATCCTTGTGGTCCAGACAATCCAAATCCACAGTTGACGGTTGACAGCGGTACATTGTTGACCTTCTTACAGGGTCACGAAGGTCAAACTCTTAAACTTCGATTAGCAGAAACTAACAATCTCGGTCGATTAAACTTTGGAGCAGATCAAATTATTCTTTCCGTCCAGTCCGTTCCCGAACCCGGTGTCATCGGGCTGGTCGCAGGAGTTGGTGTCGCAGGCTCAGGTGTCGTTGCCATGCGATTTCGCCGACGAAAAGCGAAGCTGGTTAGACGCTTCCTTAGCGGAGAACTTATTCCAGGAAACTTCGCTACAAGCTCGCAAAACTAAAAGACACCTTTTGCGCTTTGGCGCAAACTGAACATTATTCATTTCATGGAGCCCTTCACTGTGGCTCCATCTTTTTTTGCTTGCGGTATTGCTCTAGGCAGGAGCCGGAAGAAGATTCTAAGCTAAGACCAGCGAGGTACAATGGTACGTTATTTAAGCCGATTTAGTATGTTTGCATGTTAAAAGTCTCTGGAAGGCAGAACACAACTGATGTCCAATAATTCGCGTAGTCAAATCATCACTCAAGGGCGGCATCGTTCTCCGAATAGAGCCATGTTACGAGCTGTAGGGTTCGAGGATGACGATTTTTCAAAACCAATTATTGGTGTTGCGAACGGCTATTCAACCATCACTCCATGTAATATGGGACTTAACCTTCTCACCGACCGCGCAGTTGCCGCCCTGAAGAATGCGGGTGCGATGCCTCAGACCTTCGGCACTATCACCGTAAGTGACGGCATTTCGATGGGAACCGAAGGAATGAAATACTCTCTGGTCAGTCGCGAAGTTATTGCGGATTCCATTGAAACTGCATGTGGCGGTCAGAGTGTCGACGGTGTCCTCGCCATTGGAGGCTGTGACAAGAACATGCCTGCAGCACTCATCGCAATTGCCAGAATGAATATTCCCGCCATCTTTGTCTATGGCGGAACTATTAAACCCGGGCACTATGATGGGAAAGACCTCACAATTGTCAGCGTCTTCGAAGCCGTGGGACAGAATGCTGCGGGAAACCTTGACGACGCAGATTTGTTGGAAATTGAACGTCGAGCATGTCCTGGTGCTGGTTCCTGTGGCGGAATGTACACTGCCAATACTATGTCCAGCGCGATCGAAGTCTTGGGACTCAGTCTCCCCTTCTCCTCTACTATGGCGGCGGAAGATGCCGAAAAAGCAGAGAGTGCAGCGCAAAGTGCAGAAGCTCTGGTGAATGCGGTCAAAAACCAGATTCTTCCTCGACAATTATTGACGCGGGCGGCTTTTGAAAATGCGATTGCTGTAACAATGGCGTTGGGTGGCTCGACGAATGCGGTGCTCCACCTGCTCGCAATTGCTCATTCTGCAGAAGTACCATTGAACATCGATGATTTTGAACGGGTTCGAGGAAAAGTACCTGTAATATGTGACCTGAAACCGAGTGGCAAATATGTTGCAACCGATCTTCATAGAGTCGGGGGCGTCCCCCTTGTCATGAAGATGCTTCTGGAACATGGACTTATTGATGGGACTTGCTTAACGATTACCGGTAAGACCATAGCAGAAAATCTTGCAGATGTCCCGTCGGAGCCACCATCTGGTCAAGACATTGTTCGTCCTTGGTCTGAACCACTCTACGAACAAGGTCACCTAGCTATTCTGAAAGGTAACCTCGCAGAAGAGGGAGCAGTCGCAAAAATCTCTGGAGTGAAGATTCCAGTTATCACGGGGCCTGCCAGAGTTTTTGAAAGTGAAGAAGCTTCCCTCGACGCAATTCTTGCAGGACGAATTAATCCGGGTGACATTCTGGTAATTCGGTACGAGGGCCCAAAGGGCGGTCCAGGAATGCGTGAAATGCTCGCTCCCACTTCCGCCATCATTGGAGCAGGATTGGGCGATTCCGTCGCACTTATTACCGATGGGCGATTTTCGGGTGGAACCTATGGTATGGTTGTCGGTCACATAGCACCTGAAGCCTATTCCGGTGGGACTATAGCACTCGTCGCTGAGGGAGATTCAATCACTATTGATGCACCGAAGCGGCTCTTACAACTAAACCTGAGCGAAGAAGAATTGCAGACTCGCCGCGCAAATTGGAAGGCTCCGAAGCCTCGATATAAGCGCGGTGTGCTTGCCAAATATGCCAAACTCGTATCAACCAGCAGCCTTGGCGCTGTGACTGATTTGGACCTTTTCCCGGAGTGTGAAAATGCGTGACCCACGATATCATCAACTTGCATCATTATTGGTAAATCATTCCTGCAAGGTCAAACCAGGCGAGAAAGTACTGGTGGAAGCAACCGATATACCGACCGATTTCACTGTCGAGCTCATTCGTGCAATTGATGCCGCGGGGGGACTTCCCGTTGTTTCAACCTATCACCAATCCGTTATGCGTGCCCTGTATCAGGTAGCTACTGACTCTCAAATGGAGTTCATCGGCTCGATTGAAAAGGCACGCATGGAAGGTGTTCAATGTTATATCGGGGTGCGTGGTAGCCACAATATCTCAGAAACGTCGGACGTTCCCGGCGATCGTATGGCAAAGTACGAGAAGTGGTGGTGGCATGAGGTGCACTCAGAAGTTCGTGTAAAGAAGACACGTTGGGTTGTGCTCCGATGGCCAAACCCGTCAATGGCACAGGCTGCGGGAATGAGTGTCGAGGCATTTGAAGATTTCTATTTCAATGTCTGTGCAGGCGTCGATTACGCCAAAATGACGGAAGCGCAGAAGCCACTTCTGGACCTTATGAACCGTACCAGCGACGTTCATATCACCGGACCTGGGACAGACCTACGATTTTCTAAGAAGGGAATCGCAACAGTCCCATGTGCTGGCGAATGTAATGTTCCCGATGGAGAGATTTTCACTTGCCCGGTGAAGAACAGCGTTCAGGGAAGAATTACTTTCAATGCGGAGACTCTTTACCGAGGAACTGTCTTCAATGGTATTTCGTTGACTTTTGTTGATGGCAAAATTGTTGAAGCGACAGCCAATGGCGGTCTCACAAACAAGTTAAACGAAATACTCGACGCTGACGAAGGTGCGCGATACATCGGTGAGTTTTCGCTTGCCTTTAATCCATTCATATTGAAGCCGATGAAGGACATACTTTTTGATGAAAAGATTGCAGGAAGTTTTCACTTTACTCCGGGGCAAGCCTATGACGAAGCCGATAACGGTAACCGCAGCCAGATTCACTGGGATATGGTACTGATTCAACGGCCGGAATATGGCGGAGGCGAGATATACTTCGATGGGCAACTTGTGAGGAAAGATGGACTTTTTGTACTGCCCGAACTGCTTGGCTTGAATCCCGCAAATCTTGGCGCATAAAAAAGGAGGCAGACCTGACCCTTTTAGTCTGCCCCGAAGATTTGTGTGGTTCACTTGGAGTGAACGAGAGTATTATATAGGACCATTTAGTCTTTTGCAAGCCCTTTTGCTAAAATTTCATACTTTTTTCAAGAAAAAGTAATTCACGCACGGAATTTGACACATGCCAACCGCAGCATTCACAACTTTGGGCTGTAAAGTCAATCAGTATGAGACCCAGCGTATCCTCGATTCGTTCGAGGACAAAGGCTTTACGATTACGGAATTCAACACTCCAGCGGACGTTTACGTTGTCAATACCTGTTCAGTAACTCAGGCGGCTGAGAGAAAATCTCGTCAAATGGTTCGCAAACTTTCCCGTCAAAATCCCAATGCAGTCACGGTGATGACTGGCTGCTACGGAGAAATGTCAAAAATCAAAGGCGAAATAGTCGAGGAAGCCACACTTATTGTGCCGAACCCCGACAAACTGAGAACACTCGACTACGTTCTGGAAAGTTATCCGCTCTTTGAGGAGCAGTTAAAAGTCGCTCCACCACCCTCACCTCGCCCCGCAGGTAGAACCCGGGCTACCATAAAAGTACAAGATGGATGCAATGTCTTCTGTTCCTTCTGTTCGATTCCATACACTCGAAAAGTGATGGCCTCACGCCCAGAAGCCGAGATTTTAGAAGAAGCTCGCAGAATGGTGGACCGAGGATTCAAAGAGATTGTAGTAACTGGCGTATTGGTCGGAGCGTATGGTATGGAAGGCAGTGGCACCGACAATGATCTTGCCGATCTCCTACGAAAATTAGCGAATGTTAACGGAATAGAGCGTGTTCGCCTATCCTCCATTGAACCCACACAAGTGACG
>CAISOI010000882.1 GCA_903886985.1 uncultured Chthonomonas sp. | reverse complement strand
GTCCCTACTTGTGTTGGATTTTCTAGTTTATAGCATGATATAATCGATCTAAAGGATTGCGAGGGAATAAAGATGACAACATTGGTCATGGAAGGCGCGAATTACCGATTCCATTGATTGGACAATATTCATTCGAAGGACGGCTTGTAATCAGTACTCAACGCTTCAATGAACTTAGTGCGACTCACCTTTGAGGAATGACAAGCGACAAAACCAATGACTAAGAACTACTAATCTCGCTAAATAAGTTGGGAATTACTTCTCAGTTAGTCGTACTTTCCCCGGCTTTGGATACTCGAATTAGAGAAAGGAGTCAACATGCCCACTCAAATAATTGAAGGCAGTTACACGGATGTGCAATTGAGACTGGATGCGATGCATTTGAAGCCGGAAACCCATTTACGTGTGGTTGTTACAGAACCCGATCGCTCTGAACAGCCGGAAAAAATCGAATTTGACAAGTCTCGGGGACGCAACGGGCTGATCGTGCTTCCTTTTCCCGATTTGAATACTCTGGAACAAGTGAAGGAAGCATTGGATCGCGCAGATTTAGAAGATGGCATTTTCGAGTAAGTAATTGAAAATTCATCTGCCAGATGTCAATGTTCTTATTGCGCTTCATGATCCCAATCATGTTCACTATACGGTTGCGAACGACTGGTTCGAAGCGGAAGGACAGAATTGCTGGGCGACATGTCCCCTTACTGAAAATGGCTTTGTGAGAATTGGTGCGCAATCTCGAATTGCCAAACATCAGAACATTATAGCGGTAACGGTAGAGGCTCTCAAAGAGATGAAGAAGATTTACGCCGCTACGCATCATTTTTGGTCAGACAGCGTGTCAGTTTGTGATGATACTTATTTTGTACACAATGAGATTATGGGACCGAAACAGGTAACGGATATATATTTACTTGCTCTGTGTCATAAATACAACGGAACACTGGTCACACTCGATGCCCGCATTACAACGGCTGGAATCGTCTCACCGTCGCATGACCTACTCAAAATCCTTTAAGCCTCATGTTGCCATAGGAGTCATTCACGCTGTAGCTCTATGGCATTCTCCAAGATACCCACTAGGATCCTCCGCAACCGTCGGCATCTGGTGGACATAGCTGTAGCGGGGTTCGGAAAGTACTGGATCAACGCTTAACCAAGTTCCGCTCTTTGCATCATACCAACGCTCCCGCACATAGTGCAGCGCAAGGTCCGGGTCGTACCAATAGCCTAGTCCGCCGCCAAATTCATAGGGCTGACCGTAGAGGTCAGCTGCATAGTTATTGCCGAAAGCATCCGTTTTGAATCTTCCATCACTCGCGGGCACCCCACCATAAATGCCCACATTAGACTGCACCGATTGCTGTGCATCCTCCTGCAGCATCCAGTTCAGCGTTGCGCCGTCGTTGCGCAGTCCCATGTACCGGGTTAGGTTGTCACCATGTATTTCAAGGTGAGTAGTTCCGCCACCGGTACCGTTACGGACCAGCATGTCCCTTAATCCATCCGGTTTCTGGTGATCCCAAATGAACTGTTCGGTTCCTTCGGTGGGGGCGACGTGGCTGTCGCGGAGATGGTCGAATCGGTAAGTGGAGGTGTGGACTGTTAAGTTGTCAAAGATGGAATGTCTGGTGCGGTTACATTGACTACACCAACTGAAATTTGGTCAGTAGCACGGAACGGCTTCGGCTTTGAATCGAATGTGTATGTTTGGTTACTAAACATACTAACACTCGGGAATAAATCTATTCTGCATCCAGATCGCACTGCGAATATGAAGACAGCTCAGATCAATCCTCAACAGGTGACCGACCTGTGCGATTCCAATGCAAATGAGTTGAAACAATGATATGGCTTGTGCACTGTTGCGGTATCTGTAACAATTAGGGGACCATTTAGTCAATACTCAAGTTGGTATTTCCCATACCTCTTCGTATTCGCAGTTAGGATCAATGTTGGGTGTTTCTCCGGGTGCAATAACATCCCAAAGTATTTTTATGAAAGCATGGCGATCTTCTGGCGGATCAAAATACCAATATTCAGCGGAGAATTCACGACGCACAAATTTGTCCATCCTCTCATCGTATCTGCATAGGATGTATGCCAATGTGGTCTTCATTGAGTCTGCAACTATTCCAGCATTTTTAAAATACCAAGGAAGTGCAAGGACTTCGACAACACGTTTAGCTTCAGACGGATCGTCAGCAT
>CAISOI010000881.1 GCA_903886985.1 uncultured Chthonomonas sp. | reverse complement strand
CACCCCAGACATCCGGTACGCCACTCATCATGGAGAATAAGATTGGAATCGATACTGGGTCCGTCTTTGGAGCATTCTTAACCGCAGTTGTTTTTGAGGACGGAGAAAACACACGTTTCATACAGGTAGCCACCAACAACATTGTGCGGAGAATGGAGTTATCCGAGAATCGCCTGAAGATGATTGACTAATTTGGGCGGACCATATACAAATGGCCGGTCGGTTCTGCTCGCGCTGAGCAGTTCTTTGATGTCCACAAGCGGTCCTTCAAGATATCGAAACTCGCAACCCGCTTCTTTACAGATGCAGAGTGCCGCACCAATATCCACTATCCCCTCTTTCAGCCCGATGGCAGCTGTGACCACTCCCTGAGCTGTATAACAAAGCTCTATTGCTATGCTGCCAAAACTTCGGATCCGACACTCTATGTTCTCGATTGGCAATAGCTTCGCCGCATTGCTTGTGAAGATGATCGTGTCCTCAACATGCAGGCTATCGCGATCGGTATTATTGATACGGGTTCCATTAAGAAATGCCCCCTCACCTTTGACTGCCCAATAGAGATCATCAAATACAGGCAGATAGATGGCTCCCATGACACTCTCGCCGCCATGCAGCAATCCAACAGAGACGCACCATTGTGGAATTCCACAAACATAGTTCGTAGTGCCGTCAATTGGATCGCAGACCCACAATGGGGCTTCGTGATTGCCGCGGAATCCATATTCCTCGCCATAGAACGAATAATCGGGATAAAGTGCCTTCAATGAACTTTCAATGAATCGCTCGGTGTCTCGGTCCACAGCAGTGACAATACTTTCGTCCGCTTTGTATTCCGTCGCCTCAGTTCCCCGGCGAGCAAGTGCCGCTTTGCCAGCCTCGACTACAATTCGTTTGACCCGTTCAATATCCGCTAACATCTTTGTCCTCCTTTGTATTTCTTTGTATTTCTTTGTGGAGCAGACTGCGACATAAGTAAGGGCAGGAACATTAGCGTTCCTGCCCTGTTACTCTCTATTCCTTACAGATTGGGGTTGTAAGTTTTCCATTCACTGATCGGAGGCAGAACCTTTGCGTCAATCACTTCGTCGCGCAGCTTGGCAACATGTGCGTAACTCTTCGCGAGTGCTTCCTGGTCTTCGGGACTTCCCGCCGGGATGGAACCCGTGAGACCGTCAGGACCAAATTTGGTATCCGCAGCCATCATGACGTTGGCATATTTGCCGCCATCACCGAAATACAATCCGCATGGCCAGGCATATTCACCCGTGATTCGTCCGCGCAACATTTCAACCGTCTGATGGGACGGGGATTGATACGATGATCGACCACGTAGCTTGATGATTTTGGCACCGCCCGTTCGAACGGCTTCTTGAATGGTTGCCCAATCTTCGGCGTTAAGGGTTTTGCCGTTGACCGCTGCTCCAGCAAGGATATCGTCAAGTTTGACGCCCTGCACCGCGGTATTACCTTTGAAGACCGCCATGGACTCGCCGTGGCCGCCATAAGTGGTACAACCGGTAACTTCATCCTGAGCTACTCCAAAGAATGTCGCCAACCGAGTCTGAAGTCGCGTGCTGTCGAGCGCCGCCAATGTGGAGACATATCCGGGTTTCAATCCCGAATAGATCAATGTAGTCAAACCTGTAATATCAGCAGGGTTGAAAATAATGACTACGAACTCCGCATCAGGTGCATACTGCTTAATATCCAAACCGAGCTGTTTGGCAATTTCGCAGTTGCCTTTCAGTAGATCCTCGCGCGTCATGCCGTCTTTTCGAGGTGCGCCGCCGGAAGACAGAATGTAGGAGGCTCCGGTGAGAGCTTCCGCGACATCTGTGGTGTAGGTTACTCGTGCGCCCGGAAATCCGCAGTGATAAATCTCTTCGGCAGCACCTTCGAGTCCAACTGCAAATGGATCGTACATACAGATATTGTTTGCAGTTCCAGTTGCGAGAAGGTCCTGAACCATATTCGAGCCGATGGCCCCGGCTGCGCCCATTACGGCGACTTTTTTGTCAGTTAAGTACATCTTTCGCTCCAATGCGTGCTTATTCTTCAATCTCTAGTGAGATATCCGTAAATAGTATTAAAGGCCCAACGCCTTCTTGACGAGGGCAGGAATATCATGCGTCGTATCCGCAACTGGTACGCCAGCCGCCAGCATTGCATCCACTTTAGCCTGCGGCGTTCCGCTCTTGCCACTGATAATTGCTCCAGCATGTCCCATTCGCTTTCCAGCGGGTGCAGTGCGGCCACCGATGAATCCGACAACGGGTTTGGTCATGTGGTTCTTGATGTATTCCGCACCATCTTCTTCGTCGGAGCCACCAATTTCACCAACCATGACAACGCATTTGGTGTTTGGATCCGCTTCAAAGAGTGGAAGGACATCTACAAAAGTGGTTCCAATGATTGGGTCACCACCGATGCCGATACATGTTGACTGACCTAAGCCCACTCGGGTGAGTTCGTCAACGATCTCGTAGGTGAGTGTTCCAGATCGCGAAATGAATCCGATGGGACCAGGCGTGAAGACATTGTCCGGAAGAATTCCAACCAACGACTTGCCCGGCGAAATAAGGCCAGGGCAGTTGGGACCAATGAGACGTGTCTTGCCCATTTTGACTATGCGGGTGGCTTCGATCATATCGCGGGTAGGGATACCTTCAGTGATCGCGACGATGAGGTCCACTTCGGCGGCATTCGCTTCCAAAATGGCATCCGCGGCAAATTTTGCCGGGACAAAAATAATACTGGCATTTGCGCCAGTAGCTTCTACTGCTTCCTTGACTGTGTTGAAAATCGGTACTCCGTGATCGTCCTGAGTGCCACCTTTTCCCGGTGTAACTCCAGCAACGACCTTGGTACCGTACTTCAACATTTCCGACGTATGAAAACTTGCAGCCCGACCAGTAATCCCCTGGACTACCAAACGGGTCGATTCATCGATGATAATGCTCATTGAGCGCTCCTGTTTAAGCTTACAAAATCCAGATAGATTATACCCGT
>CAISOI010000880.1 GCA_903886985.1 uncultured Chthonomonas sp. | reverse complement strand
TTTACCAGCACATCGAGGGACTTACCTTCTGCCTCCAAACGGTCGATCAGCCCAGTGACCTGCTCCGGTTTGGAGAGATCCACATGAAGACCATAGACTGAGAAACCAGCCTGCGTGAGTTCCTCTACAACATAAGCAAGTTGGCCGGAATTCTCAGAAAGAATTCCGACCTCATATCCTGCTGTTGCAAACTTTTTCGCCGTCGCCAAACCAATACCCGACGTAGCACCCGTAACAAGAACCTGTTTTTGACCGGATGGGGTCAAATTAACTCGCCTCTGAATCGGACAGTTGACGTGCCTTTGGAATCCACACGGTCTTGGGACCTACGTCAGGAACCATAAACTCAGGTCGTGATGGCTCCGGGCTAATCGCTTCCCATGATTGAGTTCTCAAAATGAAATCCGCAAGCGGGAAAACCACGTTGTAATTCACGCGCGCTTTGTGGTGATGAACTCGATGGTATTCACAATAAAATCGGAACAACTTGGTCCTTTGGAACCAGTGGTTCTTTGGAACATGGATGAAGAAGTGAATGAACTCGTATCCGAATAGATAGAGCAATCCTGCAAACGCCATTCCAACGGCTGCACTCAGTCCGCCTAGATAACCAACCAGTATGTAAAGGGGAAGATGCCCAAACCAAAGTAACGGAATAATGGATGACTCACCCAAAGCGTAACGCTCATTCTCTTCCGGTGGAATATAAAATGTCTTCAGGGATCTTCGCGACATATGGTGCTCAATGGCATGTCTGTCGAAAGACAACTGAGAAATCTTTGTTGTGTGCATGGCAACTCTGTGAATGAACCACTCCAGAAACGTACCATAAACGATACCACCCAAAACACCTGCTCCGAACGCAAGCACCATCAACGCCTCCCGTAATACAGTTGCACCATCAAACATCTCGACACAAACATCGTGTCTATCTAACCAGATCCATCAGCTGCTGAGATCACAACTGCTCCGCAAAATAGTTCTGTCGCAACAATTTGTACATAATTATAGCCCGACGCAGGTCAACTTCCGCTATGTGAAATGCCATAAGTCTGGTTTTGCCCCGTCGATATCTGTAGAATACGTAGAAAAGTAGAGGGATGTACCATGACTTTGGGTTCGGATGCAGCAAGTTTTTGTTAACCATTTGATAATGTCGTTGACCGGACTTTGACGCGTAGGCTATAATTGAGAAACTTAGTCGATCCGAGGAAAAGAGCAAAGCGAATAGTCGCGGTATGCCCTTTTCCTTTCGTTTTGTTAGGATCATCGGATTTTAGAAGTGGGAACTGCGTGAGCAAATCCCATGCTGTTTATTGATGCTGTTCGTCGCTTGCTAGCCAATGTCGCCGCATATCCGGAGAAACCATTGATTTCGCCTCAAGTCTATCGTGAAATGGGTCTAAACGATCAGGAATACGCTCAGATTGAGGAGATTCAAGGTCGTACCCCGACTATTACCGAACTGGGAATGTACGCGGTAATGTGGTCGGAGCACTGCGGTTACAAATACTCCCGCCCCGTCTTATCTCTGTTCAAAACCTACAAAGAAGCCCAAGAACAGGGTGCGCTGGAGAATGCCGGCGTAATCCCGCTCGATGATAAATTGGGAATCGTTTTCAAAATGGAATCCCACAATCATCCTTCTGCGGTTGAGCCTTTTCAGGGCGCAGCAACTGGTGTCGGCGGAATTCTGCGTGACATATTTACAATGGGGGCCCGTCCCATCGCAAACCTTAACAGCCTGCGGTTTGGCCCCATAACCGACAGCCCCGACGCAACTCGAAACCGCTACCTATTTGAGCATGTGGTCGACGGAATTGCACACTACGGAAACTGCGTCGGCGTCCCTACAGTTGCAGGTGAGGCTGTATTTAACCCCTGTTACAGTGGCAATCCACTTGTCAATGCAATGTCGGTTGGAATTGTTGAACTCGACAAGATCGCCTCGGCAAAAGCGGAAGGTATCGGAAATCCAGTCTTATACGTCGGCTCTGCAACGGGTAAAGATGGAATCCATGGAGCAACCTTTGCTAGCGTTGAATTGGGACCAGATTCCGAAAGCAAACGTCCGAATGTGCAGATGGGAGATCCCTTCATGGAGAAACTCCTTATTGAAGCGACGCTGGAAGCGCTTGCAACGGGTGGAATTGTTGGAATTCAAGACATGGGTGCCGCCGGCTTAACCTGTGGAACGTGTGAAACGGCATCAAAAGCCGGAACAGGAATGCAAATCGATGTGCGCCTCGTACCTAAACGCGAAGCGGACATGACTCCCTACGAAATTATGTTGTCCGAATCGCAAGAGAGAATGTTGGCGATCTGCTCTAACGGTGATGAAGAAAAAGTCGCTTCGGTATTTCGAAAATGGGGTTTGAACGCAACGGTTATTGGTCATGTCACCGATGATGGCATGGTCCGCGTTATGGATGGGGATGAAGTTGCCGCAGAAATACCTGCACGCGCATTGACCGACGATTGCCCAGTCTACCATCTGGAAGCCGCCGAGCCAGAATACATCTCCACAGTGCAGGCCTTCGATCCTCTTACACTGTCAGAACCGACCAATTACAATGATGTATTAAACCAACTTTTGGCATCCCCGACCATTGCCGACAAAGAGTGGGTCACATCTCAATACGATTCCATGGTTCAGACCCTGACCGTCAGCGGTCCAGGTGGTGGCGATGCCGCCATTATGCGCATTCGTGGTACTGGAAAAGGCATTGCGGTTAAAACCGACGGCAATGGCAGATATTGCTATTTAGATCCTTATGTGGGCGGGCAAATTGCCGTCGCGGAAGCCGCTAGAAACGTTGCTTGCGTGGGCGGAAGACCAGTTGCCGTCACAGATTGTCTCAATTTCGCCAATCCGGAAAAACCTACCGGATTCTGGCAATTCCGACGTGCTGTAGAGGGGCTCGCTTTTGCAACCGAAGCTCTCGGAACTCCAGTTATTTCTGGAAATGTTTCGTTTTACAACGAGACGCCTGAAGGTGCAATTCACCCGACACCGTCCATTGGCATGTTAGGAATTTTGGACGACGTTAATCGTCGGGCAGGCTCTGCATTCCGAGAAGAGGGAGACGTTCTCGTACTTTTGAGAGCGGATAATGACCCGTCTGGTGGACTTGGCGGCAGTGAATATCTCTCGTTAATACATGGACTGGAATCGGGTAAGCCACCGGCTATCGACATCCAGGCCGAGAAACGATTGCAGTCTTGCATCGTAGAAGCTATTAGCACTGGTCTCGTTGCATCCGCACATGATTGCTCGGATGGCGGACTTGCCGTCGCGCTCGCCGAGAGTGCAATGTCGAGTCTGGACTCAGAGGGAGTTGGTGCAGCAATTCTTCTGCGAAGCAAAGATCATTACGAACTGGCTCCATCTGCCATTCTTTTCGGTGAGGTTCAATCGAGAATTGTTGTCTCATTAAGAACTGAGAAGCAGTTAAAGTCACTCGAAAAGCTGGCAGAAACGCACGGAGTTCGGGCAGATTGGATCGGGTCCGTTGGCGGCACAGATTTCCGAATTGCGGTTGATGGCAAAGACGTAATTCAGCAGCCAATTAAAGAGCTGAAGAACATTTACCATAACGCCATCCGCAACATAATGTCAAAAACAGCAGTATAACGAAGGGGCCGTCACGGGCTACTCAATACCAACATCAAGCATCATTTGTCATATCGGAGATCCTTTCCGAGGAAGTAGCAGACAGATCTTATGAGCGAAATTAATCCAGTCAGTTTATCAGATTCATTCATGGACGAAGCACCCAAAGAAGAGTGCGGCATTTTCGGTGTATTTGCCCCTGGTGAGGATGTGGCACGAATCTCTTATTTTGCTCTCTTTGCGCTCCAACATCGAGGCCAGGAAGCTGCTGGTATCGCCGTTTCAAACGGCAGTTCTATTGAGATGATCAAAGAAAAGGGTTTGGTAACTCAGGTCTTTGACGAAGCGAGCCTCCAAAAGCTAAAAGGTGATCTTGCCATTGGACATACGCGCTATTCCACCACAGGTTCAAACGTAGTTCGCAATGCGCAACCTCTCTGCTGTACAACGGTCGTAGGCGATGTCGCTGTGGCACACAACGGAAACCTCATCAATACCCATGCTCTTCGATCGAAGTTAAAGTCCGAAGGGATCGTATTCGAAACTACAAACGACAGCGAAGTAATCTCCCAGATGCTTTCTCAATATTACAAAGGTGACCTCGAGGCAGCCGTGCGCCAGATTGCACCCCAATTAGAAGGTGCCTATTCGCTAACAATCATGAGCCACGATAAACTCATAGGAATTCGCGATCCATTTGGAGTTAGACCTTTGTGCTTGGGCAAACTCGACTCTGGTCACTACGTTCTAGCTTCGGAGACTTGTGCTCTGAACGTAATTGGTGCCCAATACATGCGAGAAGTCGAACCGGGCGAG
>CAISOI010000879.1 GCA_903886985.1 uncultured Chthonomonas sp. | reverse complement strand
CTTGCCGCCGGGATCAAACTTTTGACCGTTGCGCTGGATCAAGGATGGCTTGTAATCAAACGTGTCTACCTGCGAAGCTGCACCCGACATGAAAAGCTGAATAACTCGTTTAGCTTTGGCAGGATGATGCATTCCGACAGCCACAGAGCCGACAGCAGAATTTGCGGTCCGCCCCTCCTCCGACAATATACTGGACAACGCAAGACTGCCAAAGCCATTCCCTGCACGATACAAAAGTTCTCTTCGAGTTATTGAATTCATTGAACGATTCCTATAATTAATTGAATCATGTCAGTCCACAAACACAAATTCGCTGAGATTAAAAATCAACCGGCAAGAATTGGCGAGACCAAATTTATTTGCATATCCAATCATTAATTTTCCCTCACGCGCATTCGGATGCCGTCCTATCGCCAAGCGGTATGCAGTGTCAATCTTATGAGGCAATGTTTGACAATTCGTGTTCAAATACGCCGCAAACCGATCAGCCATCGTAATAATTAAGGGATCATTTCGCAGCGCCAGCGATTGTAATGCGGTCAATGTGGAATTTCGCACGGGAGTAAGAGCATTCGGATCCGCTGCATCCAACGAATCTAAGAATGGATCGGGAACACTTCTTACAATAAACCGGTAAACCGATCGACGAAATGTCTTCGGGTCCAATGCATGGCTCAAGTCTGCAAAGTCATAAATTGGGGAGTGATCATCCTTAAATCGAAATGACTCATATCCCGATCCACCCATCGCATAATCCAGATTTCCGCTAACCGCAAGAACAGAATCACGTATTTCTTCTGCTTCCAATCTGCGCCTGTTCATTCGCCAAAGATACTTATTGTCCGCATCAATTTTCGACATAGCTGGTCGGATATTTGTAGACTGACGGTATGTCTGGCTCAACATGATGACTTTGTGCAGCGCCTTCATCGATTGACCATGCTTCATAAACCAATTCGCAAGGAAATCTAAAAGTTCGGGATTGGAAGGTGAAGCACCATTTCTTCCAAAATCATTTGGCGTCTCAACGATCCCCTTACCAAAGTGATAGAGCCAAACCCTGTTTACGATTGAGCGCCATGTCAGAACATTTTTCGGATTAGAAATCCAATCTGCTAATGCCCCTCGACGTTCGCTCTCCGACCCACTATTACTAACATCAAACTCTGACTTCAGACCATTAACACATTCTAATGAGCCAGGACTAACCACTTCTTTTGGTTGATCCACCTCGCCTCGGTTCAATAGGGAAACCGAACGCGCAGTTTTTGAGTTGATGCTGTAGGTCTTTTGTGGGGAAGGGAGTTGGGAAAGCTCGCGGTTGACCAATTCTAACTCCTGCATGCCCTCGCGCATTCTGGACTTCAAGGTATCACTCATCGCACCTTGGATCGCTTCTTCGCGCCGTCCGTTAAGATCCGTCAGCTTAGCTTCAAGATCACTCCGGCGCAACTCCCGAATAGCCTCATCTGGATCATTCGTAGCTGCAAGCGCAAAACGACTATCAAAATTGTCAACAAGGAAATTCCGCGACCATCGACCCTGCTCAATACTATCCAGAGCAGTTATTGCTTTTCCTAGAGCGACATTGGTGCCTCCAGAAAATATCTGCAATTCCGCGATCGCAAAAACAAAGTCATTGGTACGCTTCCACAATTTGTTTGCAGTCAACCGAATATATCGAACTTTCAGATTAGAGGCTGCAGTAATTTCCACTGCATGATCCCCCGGGTTCTCAACGTCTCTATCAGAAGCGTCCAAAATAACCATGCGATTTTTGAAATCCCTATCGTTCGCAGCGTCGATACTATATCGAACGGGAAAACCAAATCCAGGAGTGTCAGTAAAATCTGTAGGGCGTGCTGGGATTATTCGAATGCTATCTATTGCCATCGGCTGACCCAAATCTATCTGAACCCATTTGATCGCATCCGGGGTCGATGAGATATCACTGTGATATCCGTTACTGGGACTCGGTTTCTTGGGTTTGGCGGGCCCCATAGCCACAACAGCCTGCTTGATAGCACCGATGGTTCTATCAAGGTCCGAAATAAAAGGAGTATTTATCTGGGAGACTTCTGCCCTAACCGATTTCAATCTTTCGTCTGCAGCAGATTTGCGCTTAGTAAGGCTGTCTGCCAATTGTCGAACTTCCGGAGTATAGTAATTCCGATCCCCGCGTTCTACACCTGCAAAAACAGCCTGAAGTTTGTAGTAATCCCTTTGCGGAATAGGATCAAACTTGTGGTCGTGGCATCTGGCACAGTGAACCGTAAGGCTGTTGAAGGTACCAATCGTTGTCGAGACCATGTCGTCACGATCTATCAGTCGCGTCTTCTCTCGATCAATCGTTCCTTCGCGCAACTCTACATTCCCAACATAGTCCCATGGACCCGCCGCGAGAAATCCTGTAGCGATGTCCCCGACGGGATCATTCGGGAAGAAATAGTCGCCCGCAATCTGTTCCTTGATGAATTGTGAATAGGGTCGATCCGAGTTAAAGGCTCCAATCACATAGTCGCGGTATCG
>CAISOI010000878.1 GCA_903886985.1 uncultured Chthonomonas sp. | reverse complement strand
GGGATCCAATCCTGATCATCTCTTGCGTCCCGATACAAGCACCATCAGGTCTGATCAAGATTTGACTGCCTAAATCCTCGATCATTACTCGAACCTCGATTACAAATCGCATTTGCATTGATTAGTTCGTCGTATTCTCGGACATCATAGCCGATATCGCCTGTCCATTTTCCACCACAAAACGAATCAACGAACAAATTCGGCAAATGTCTTCCGATTGCACTGAGGAACCAGTAGGCAATATCAGTACCTGACTTGCCACCAAATCAGTCACGGGCAATTCTGGAGGATTGTCTGCACGTTGTGTTCGATAAGGCTCCATCTGATGACATCCCGGATAGAAATATCGCCGTGCTAGAATGTTCTCCGCCCAAAAAATATTCATAATGTGGTTTCGGCTGATTCCGGACTTTGTGGAATCGACCATACCAACAACATACTGATCGCTGCAGGTATTCCCTGCACTCTCTACAAAGAGGCTAATTCCAGGAATTCCCGCAAGTTCGCGTCTATATTGATCCCGATTAGACCTGTTGATCGTTACGAACTCATCAAATGATTCAAGGTTAGTGAGCGCCATAGCCGCACAAACCTCGTTCATCTTTCCATTGGTTCCCATAGAAACTACTTTATCGTATCCTGCAAATCCAAAATTGATCATCAGCCGGATAGTTTTGGCGAGATCCTCACTATTGGTAGTGATTACTCCACCCTCAAAGGAATTTATAAACTTTGTCGCATGAAAACTAAAGACTTCCGCCGCGCCAAATCCTCCAACCAGAGTTCCAAATCTTTTCGTTCCCAGAGCATGTGCGGCATCGTAAATTACCGGAAGGTTGTGTGCTTCCGCAATCCGTTCGATCTCACCTGTCTCGCAACACTGTCCCCACAAATGCACAGGAATAATGGCGGAGGTTCGAGCGTTAATGAGCCCTTCCAAATGAGTTGAATCAAGCGTGTGCGTATCTTGATTAATATCACAGAAAACGGGAGTTAGTCCCAACCACGTAAGAGAATGGGCAGTAGCAACAAAAGTGAACGATGGAACAATCACCTCGCCTGTTAATCCAAGTGCCCTAATAACTACTTCCAATCCTACAGTAGCATTACATACCGCGATCGCATGATTCACCCCGGTTAATTGGCAAATCCGTGCTTCCAACTGCTGAACGTAAGCTCCCTTATTCGATAGCCACTTGCGTTCAAATATATCGTCCACCATCTTGTAGAACCTGGCGCGACTCCCAATATTCGGTCTGCCGACGTGGAGTTCCTCATCATAGAGCTTTGGTCCTCCGAAAATCGCTAGGTCATCGACGGCAGTTTTGGGAATAAAAGATTTCAAGGGTGCGTGTAGTCCCCACGATAGAATGCGGCAATGTTCTTTCGATAGATTTCAATATCATAATCGGAGCGGCATGCGGCAAATATTTTCTCCTGACACACAGAATAATCTGATTCGTTATCTAAGGAACTGATATCTGCTGTGATCCTCGCCTCCATCTCATTGTAGTCGCTATAAACTGTTGGAAGATTGCGGTATTTCTCAGTGAAAAACTCTTCGTTATAAACTGCAAAACTCACTGCTCCACTAAACGCAGGCTCGATGAAGTATCCGTCTAATCCTTCTCCGAAAGTCACTGCCCATTTTGCACGCTCAATCAGACTCTTGTATTCTTCATAGGTCATGTCAACTATCATGCGAATAGTAATTCCCTGCAACTGTTCCAACCGTGCCATGACGTTTAGTCGATCTGGGTGATCATCGGGAGAGACGATCAGCAAATTCTCTTTTTCAGAATATGGACGACGTCGATAACCTTCGGGGGAGAGCTGCGTGGAAAAATGGTGTACGGGCATACCGTATTGATCGGCGGCAACCCGTGTACAGTATCTTTTGTGTGCCGTTGTGATTGTTGTCTTAAATCGTTCAGGAATTGATTTTCGCAGTATTTCTGCCGTCGGCATCATCTGAACATTCTGATTGAGAACATTAATGTGGACGTCTTTGCAACCGTCAATCCATGCTTTCTCGCGGCTCGACAATAGTCCAAAGAAGTCGGCAGAGTGGGTTTCGGGAAGATGGATAATCAATCGTTTGGGCGAAGCAAAATAGTGACATACGGCTGGCAAACTGTGGATTGCCGGACTGTCTGCTATTCTGTTGTACTTAAGGAATGGAATTGATCCGGGGTAGTTACAGATAAGAACCGGTGTCGGCTGAGATACAAACAATTTGGAGGTCTCTGCAGCCAAAGAGAGTATTGAAATCACTCCCCCACCGAAAACGTCCTTTCCGACACGGAGTTGCCCTGGAACCAAGAATAGTACTATTGTTTCGCAAGATCGAGGAAACCGACTTCTGAGGTTCTCTTTCTGCAAGTGGCCAACATACGGGTCCCGAATGGAACGACCAATCTCCAAGCCACGCCGGGCTAACGCCTTGAGCCCATCCATAGTCAATTCTCTTCTCACCATCGACATAGAGACTTAGTTACTTTGAATTCAACTCCATGAATCCGTGGAGCGAACATACATTGCTGTTGGATATAAAAACAATACCTCATACGAAGGCACTGCACGTTAGAAACTAATAAGGGATACCCTCTGCCAGCTATTTGGGGTAAGATTTCCTCATGAGAATTCAATCAAAATTATCTGTAGCCATCATACTCGCGGTAGGTTCTGCCTCATTTGCATCAGTGTCTTTGGCTCAATCGACCGTTCTGTACGATACCGCAGGCAGTCTTACCCCGGATCAATCCCCATGGGGCTGGACGTACCAGGCAATTGGTCCCGTTTCACCTACTTTTAGCGGCGGTGCCACACAATTAGACACATCGGCGTCGGATGCTTATCAGGCCGGTTTCGCTCGCTTTACTCCCAATGCACTGAATGCTTCTCTTGGATACACAGTCCGGTTCGACCTAAAGACGTTATCAGAGGATCATTCCAATTCGGCTTCAGACAAGAATAGCGACGGTCTTTCGGACCGAGCGGGAATTGCTGTCATCGTATTGGGCAGCGATCATAAAGGCGTGGAACTGGACTTTTGGCAAAATGAAATTTGGGCACAGCAGATCTCGCCAATCTTCACCCATAGCCAGACTTCCGAGCGCGGCTTTCTGGACACCACGGCTGCTGGTACGGGTGTAGATGGATTGGACCGATATGACCTGAAAATCATTGGAAACTCTTACAGCCTTTTTGCAAATGGGGCCAGTTCTGCATTGCTCACAGGATTGTTGAAAGATTATTCTGCGGGTCCTATAATCTATAGCAGCACCAACTTCCTATTTATTGGGGATAACAATACGACCACGCGTGGTTCGTTCCAACTCTCCCACGTTGAGGCAATAGTAGCTCCAGAACCGGGAAGTATCGTCATTCTGGGTATTGCAAGTGGTTTGTTGACGCTCGGAACTCGGGCCATTAGGCACAGTACGCGACGCAAAAAGCGTTCAGTATGAAATTGGGAACTCCTCAACATTGTAAAGACGACCGGACATTCTGAATGTCCGGTCGTTTAGTCTTCAAGTCTTAAGATTTTCTGCCCGGTGTTGCCCTATTTGCCACTGAATCTCAGGAGTTGCTCCGCGACTCGTCTGCCAAGATATTCGGCAGTACGCTTGTCGCTATCTGGCGGGACAATGTCTGGCCCCTGATCATTATTACTCTGGGATGCGGCTCCCAACCAAACTCCTAATCTATTCAGGTCTTCGGGGCTGCCTTCGCTCGTATTATTTCCCGGTTTCAAGTCCAGTCCAACC
The DNA here is from genome assembly GCA_903886985.1 of uncultured Chthonomonas sp. Classification (GTDB taxonomy): domain Bacteria; phylum Armatimonadota; class Chthonomonadetes; order Chthonomonadales; family CAJBBX01; genus CAISOI01. Next base: position 3,421 of record CAISOI010000878.1, on the reverse strand, counting down.
CAAATCATTCCGTGTTGTGCGGCGAAAATAGCCAATTGAATCAAAGAGTTTAACTTATCACCAGACTGCGCCCCGGAGTTAGTGAAGCCAGCAGCTAGCTTGTCTTTCCAAAGTCCTTGATACCAGATGGTTCCAGATGCATCCATGAATGTTTTGAAAGGGGCCGAAAGCGATCCCATATAGGTGGGTGCTCCGAAAATAATCGCATCTGAACTATTGAGCAAATCCTGCTTTGCTTCAAACTCGTCGACCGAAATCAGATGAACCGTGGTTCCTTCGACCGACTCTGCGCCTTTTGCTACCGCTTCAGCCTGGACCTTCGTGTGTCCAAACCCGCTGTGATACAAAACTGATACTATTGACAATGCAGTCTCCTTAATGCGAAATCTCAGATTAGTAGTACTAACAGGTCCTAAATACGATTAACTGCACTTGACAGTTCCATTTCCTGACTAAATTGATCAAATTATTTTCGGAACTTACGAACAACCGTGAAGGTATAATCCCACGAATGGCGGAGGTTGGCATTATGGATGAAAGCGCAGCGGATCAGAACCTATCTGTACCGTTTATTAAAATGCAGGGTATTGGAAACGATTTTGTCGTGGTAGATGCGTCACGCTGCAACATTCCCGATCTCCCTTCGTTTGCAAGGTATGTCTGTGACCGAAAGTTCGGAGTCGGCTCCGACGGCTTACTTGTCGTTGAACCATCGGAGATTGCAGATGCGCGGATGAGGATGTTCAATCCAGATGGCACAGAAGATTTCTGTGGCAATGGCCTCCGTTGCGTAGTGCGCTATGTTGCGCAAGAATGGCTATTGAGTAACTTGTCGATCATCTATGTAGAAATCGAAACCACAGCAGGATTGAAGAGCTGCACCTATTATGCGGGCGAGCCTTCTTCTGTTCGAATTGAGTTGGGTAATCCCTCTTTTGCTCCTGAAGACGTTCCGATTAGCGTCGATTCGCTTCCCATTCGTGGTATTGAGTTGAATTTGGACGACGATGTTCTTACCGTAATACCGCTTTCTACAGGCAGCACACACACTGTTATCTTTTGCGATCAACTTCCGAACGATGACGTATTTTTCCTACTCAGTCCCCAAATAGAAAATCACCCTCTCTTTCCGGACCGCACGAGCATCATGTGGACAACAGTTGTTGACGAATCAAACATTGAACTTAGAATTTGGGAGCGGGGTGCCGGTGAAACTCTAGGGTGTGGAACTGGCGCCAGTGCGGCAGCAGTTGCCTCAATACGATGCGGCTTCACGCGTTCGGAAGTAAATGTGAAAAGCAAGGGCGGCACACTTCAAGTCGAATGGTCAGAGGGTTCACCAGTCGTACTGACGGGCCCAGCTGAGTACGTCTATACCGGCGTCGTATGCCTTGGATAAGTCAATGGTTATTTGGCTGGCGAAGGAGTTGGATCTTTGGGACCGTGGGGCTGACGGATAACATTGATCGTGCCGTCCTCTTCTAAGACGCCAAATCTGACTTCTTCAATAGCCGCCACTTCTCGCTGACGAAGTGCAGCTTCCAATTCCGACATCGTCATACCGACCCGCTTTAGGGTCTCCTCAACCACATGCCCGTTTTTGACCAGCAACATGGGTCCACCACAAACAATATGTCTGAATAATTTATATCTTTTGGCGATAGCTGAGATCAACTTGTTCGTCAATATCAAGACGGATGCGGAAACTATTCCAGCTTGCAGCGTAGTGTTTTGATTGATTAACGCAGTCTCAACAGCACTTCCCAGGAAGAGCACTATGAGAAGATCTAGTGCGGTTATCTGCCCTAGTTGCCTTCGGCTAAAAAGTCGCAGACCAACAACCAATGCCAGATATATCACAAAGCTATGCACTGCTACAAACAATAGAGTTGTCACTTGTGACATGTAGGAAAACGTCCTTCAAAAACGGAAACTAAACATGAACATGACGTCAAAGCCTGAATTCAACATTGAAGCAATTTTGAGAGTAAGAAATGTCTGCTTGGTTCACGGAAGTACTATCCCATCCCACGTTGCATGGCGCGCTCCTAATCGCCATGCGTACTTCCATAATCTACCTGTTTCTTATTGGCGGCCTTCGTCTCTTGGGCAAACGAGAACTAGGGCAGATGACCATTTACGACCTAGTTTTGATGATTGTGATTGCAAATGCAGTTCAAAACGCTATGGTCGGGGATGACAGTACCCTCGGTGGAGGAATTGTCTCAGCCACTACTCTCCTAATACTAAATCGTCTGTTCAATCTCCTTCTGGCAAGAAACAAACATGTAGAGAGACTAATGGTGGGAAATCCCGTTGTTATCATGCATCACGGCAAATTGCTGCGTGACGTAATGCAGCGAGAGGGTATTACACATGAGCAACTGATGGCAGCACTCCGAGAACATGGCCTTGCACGTCCTGAGGACGCTTCAATGTGTATCATGGAAGTAGATGGGACAATCAGTGTGGTTCCGGTCTCGGCAACCATACATCGCGGTCGGCGGCACTATCGAGCGCTTAGATTACCATAGTATGAACAGTAGCTATCTCTGGTTTTTGTCCATAATTGCTGGACGCACTCTCATTGTGGTGGTCTTCTGCTTTATTGCATTACGCATATTTGGTAAGCGCGAAATAGGGCAGTTCAATATCTACGACATCGCCTTTGTGATGGCATTTGCGAACTCCATCCAGAACGCAATGACTATGGGAAAAGGTGAGATTTCTCTCGGAATCGTGTCTGCTGGCACACTCCTGCTCTTAGGACGTGGGCTATCCATTCTATTTGTCAAGGTCCCTAAGATTGAGGACCGCATAATCGGTTCACCCACAGTTCTAGTAAATAATGGTCGAGTTTCCTATGTCAATATGAAGCGGGAACACGTTACATTCGAAGAACTGGCTCAGGTCATGCGACAACATGGGTTTACTGAAACGCCACATGTTAGACTAGCTGTCTTGGAAGTTGACGGCACGATTACCATAGTTCCAAAGGACCCACCGGAGACCACAGGAGATGACATTGAAGATTAAGAGAGTTGCCGCAAACATAATATCATTGTTGCTCTTCTCCTTTGGGTTCGCGATGTTGTCCCATGGGCAGACAGATCGTGTCTGGAAAATAGGACAGCCTATAGTGACGTACTGGGCTGGTCCCGGTTTTCCGGGTGGAGCACCAATGACGGATGCAGCCGCCCAACAGTTAAAGACAGGCGGATGGAATTTAGTTTGGTGTAATGAGAAAGAGTTGGATGTTGTCCAACGAAATGGCTTGAGGGGGCTGTTGTTTGATTCCCTTTTCAATCTCAACGCAGTAGAAGATCCAATCAAGAGAGATGCGCTTGTCGCTCTAATAGACCGAGTCAAAAACCATCCGGCACTTTACGGCTATCATCTCCTAGACGAGCCATCCGCAGGG
>CAISOI010000877.1 GCA_903886985.1 uncultured Chthonomonas sp. | reverse complement strand
TCTCACAGACTGTCGGCATGATAGACACTTGTAGCGAGCATTTTCAACACAAGATTCCGCACCAACCGTCTCCACTTAGCCAGATTCAACCGGCTCACCTTGAATTCCTCTGAAAACTCCTTCTCTGATAGCAACGCCAGGTCCGATGGCGTGATATCAGTAATCGCAATAAGCGGCTGAAATGCAGTTGCCATGTTCAGAACGAGTAATCGTATAGAGTTCACTCAGTTCAAGCTTCACAAAAACGGACTCCTCGCCGGGGGTATCCGCCCTTTCAGAAGCGATGTCCCGTCTTTAACGGCAATCTGACCGCATCGCGTCCCGCATTCGAGGGTTAGCGAAGCACTTTGCCTTTCACGTCCAGAACTTGTGATGCGCAAAGATTATTGCCCACTACTGGGAAATTCTCAAAGGTCCAGACCACTTTTTTGTCCCTTGTCACCTCGATGAGTTGTGGATTACCTAGCCCGGCAGGGGCGCGTCGAGATATCTGGCTGGTTGACATCATTATGTATTGTTAGGCACTCAATCATCGGCGGGCACCACGTGTAGAGTATTGTTTGACTTGACTCCCACTGATGGTGCGCTTCAGTGTTTTGGATGAGCGTCCACGAAGACATTGTGCACCCGCTTCCATAGCGTGGATCTCTCGTCAATATCAAGAGCTTTGTACATTGTTGAGAGTACATTCTTCCACTGGACTTGGTCCTGAGGGCAATTTCGACCGTTCATATTACCGCCTCTTTGACCATAAAAATAGACTAACACCAATCTCGCGGGAACAGGAGGCTGACAAACATTGGTGAGAAAGTTCAATACAGCGAGGCGATTTGCAAGCTGGTAATATTCATCCATCCATGCAGGCGTCACGTTACCACCATTTGTCAGTACCTTGGCAGTACTAGCAAATGCCGATTTAATAGTCCTTAAGCTGGCCGGGTTCTTCGCTCCACATGACGAATTCAATTCACCAACATGTGCCTTCGCCTCGATCATCATCAGCTCGGTTCCGTGGGCATATTCCAAATTACCAACTGCATCCCAAGTGGGAGGCGTTCCAGTAGCGGGCCAATATTTCTTCCACCCGGCCTGAACTTCTGGTATCGAAATGAAATCAACTCTTTTTGCCTCTACGTCGTCGAACAATATCTTTGCATTTGGTGCGAAACCAAAATCCATCACCTTTGCACTATTGGCTCCGCAAGCCAGCGCGATTTCGGTGGTTAAAATATCCCTATGATAGCCGAGGAATCTCAACAGGTGCCATTCGCTACCATATCCATGTCCGATTTTGCTCATACATCCTCCTGGTTACCATTCATTATTTTAGTCGGAAGTTAACGAAGCACTTTACCTTTAACATCCAGCACTTGCGACGCGCAAAGATTATTCCCAACTACAGGGAAATTCTTAAATGTCCAGACCACCTTTTTATCTCTCGTCACCTCGATGAGTTGCGGATTGTCCGGACCAGCATGCGTGTTGCCAATTATGATATGCCCATTTGGCAGCACCTGAAGCGAGGTGACCCAGCAGAAATGCACTCCAGGCAGTTCATCGCGATCAATGCTCCACACAATTTCACCCGCTTTGTTTACTTCGATCACGCGATTGTTGTTGCCGCAGGCGATCAGGGTATTGCCGTTCTTCAATCGTAACGCTCCGAAAGGCTCGGCGCCGTGACCATCGCCGCCAG
>CAISOI010000876.1 GCA_903886985.1 uncultured Chthonomonas sp. | reverse complement strand
GCTTGTAAGTGGATGGTTGGGATTCGTTATCCACTTTGCAAGCTCCATACGCCCAGATTGGCTTGTTTCCAGTGGCTTTTGGTCTGGGGCACAGAGTACCGAAAGGAAATGACGCGATACTTCGGGGCCGAGGTTAGTGGTATCACCCCGCACATGAATTTTGCAGTTTGCTACTTTGCCTTCTTCGACCGCCATAACAAATGGAGCTCTTGGAGATCCCTCTTCAATTCTCTTAACCTGGGCGTCGGCGTCTGCAATCAGTTTCTTTTCTGTTGCGGAGACAAAAGATTCTGGTTTCTGATCAATCGCTTTGCCAAATCGGGTGAGTAGTCCTTGACCGGCTTTGGTTAATCCGCTCTCGTCGAGTTGTGTTGGGTCTGGCTGACCCTTCATCACAAAAGCAACAGCTTTCAAGAGGTTGACGTCTACACCGCGAGATTTTGCAATCTGGTCGGAAGTTAATACTTGTTTCCCGGTCTCTCTGGGCTTGACCGGAACAAACATCCATTTGTCGATGTGGGGAATGTCGTTCGGAGCGTCCAGCCTCAAAAGATTCTTGCCAGCGGCGCAATCCACGGTTCCGACAACTTCCCATCTTTGCCCGTCAGGATTGAAGCTGCCAGTGTTTGTGGAGCAGGCTTGATTGCTCAGGACCTTACCATTGAGTGTTAACGTGATGGGGCGTACTTCAGCGGAGGCATAGCGCACTTCGAATTGGTACGTTCCCGAAGTCGGAATGGTAAATTCCCACTCAGCATAATCTGGGCCGCCAATGTTATGGATAATGCCAATTCCGGCACCATATCCCGTAGTATCGATACCCACGTTGCCTTTATTGAATTTTTCCGCTTCGATGAACGTGCGCCTGGGATCGCTGGGCTTTCGCGGAGTATCGGCGATAGACGTCGGTTCTCCGAGCGATATCAGTTCCCATCCAGCCAATGCATATTTTGCGGCATTGGATCGATAAGAATCCAAAACGTGTTCACGGGCGGCGCTCTTAACAGTACTTGCCGCTTGTTTGGCTAATGCAATTTTGGGCTCATATGCTTTTATTTCGGTTTCGTAAGTGGCAGTGACCAATTTGCGCTCGTTCCACTTGGCGACGGTGTTAAGAGTTTCCATCGATTTGGTGGATTTGAAAATGCCGGCCAACGCATAATAGTCTGCTGTTGGGATTGGGTCGAATTTGTGGTCGTGGCAACGTGCACAAGCAACGGTCAGACCGAGGAACGCTTTACTTGTAACTTCAATCTGTTCATCGACAATATCCATCACCATCTTGTCCTTATCAGGCTCGGCAAGCACCTTTGGGCCGAGCGTCAGAAAACCAGTTGCAGTGATGTGTTCGTTCTTCTGCTCTTCGTTTTCACTTGGCATAAGATCGCCGGCAAGTTGTTCGATGATGAATTCGTTGTACGGCTTGTCCTTGTTGAGAGCCGAGATAACATAATCCCGGAAACGATATGCATTTGCCATTGCGACGTTTTCGTCGAGACCATTGGAATCAGCATATCTCACCAAATCGAGCCATCTTCTGCCCCAACGCTCGCCATAGTGCGGAGAGCTGAGCAGCCGATCTATAACCTTCTCCCATGCTTTGGGAGATTTGTCGTTGACGAAGGCATCAACCTCTTCAGGGGTCGGTGTGAGCCCGATCAGGTCAACAGTTGCTCGTCGAATAAGTGACCGTCGATCCGCGGCTGGGGATGGCTTAAGCCCCTCTTTTTCGAGTCGGGCAAGGATAAAAGCGTCAATCGGAGATTTCACCCATGCTTTTTGAATTATAGTCGGGAGTGCAGGCTTTTTGACGGGTCGGAACGACCAAAAATTTCGTTTTGCAGGGGTGATATTGATACCGCCACTCAGAGCTTTTTCAACTACTTTTGCGGGCCATGGCGCTCCCATTTTTACCCATTCGACCATCGAATCGATCTCTTCTGGACGCAGGGTACCGCCCGGAGGCATTTTGATCGCTCCGGAATGGTCAATGGAGACAATCAGTTTGCTTTTTGCAGGATCGGTAAAGTTTAGTAGTCCACCTCGGCTGGCAACCATTCCTTCGCGCGAATCTAGCCGCACTTCACCCCGACTCTGACGGTCGTCGTGACATTTTAGGCAGTTATTAGCCAGAATGGGCCGAATCTTCGACTCGAAAAAAAGTGCCTCTTTGGAGCCTGGTGCAACTGTTTTGTCATCCGGTTTGGCGGAAGCAAAAAGCGCGAGTGGCACTACTAGTCCAGCAATTAGTCCTGACGAGACGACTATCCGCATCACGTTTCGATGCCCGTTTTCCGGTTTAAATCCATGCAATAACAAAGTAATTAAATCCTCACATCCAACTGAAAGAGTGCGTGTACCAATTGCTTGGACAAAGATGTGACAGGGATGTTTCCTCAATCCTGTCTCACACAGTTAAATTGCGCCGTCCGACAATAGTTCGTCGGGCGGCGCAACGTTGCTGCCATTGCTAACTAAATGCTCGTAAGAAACCTAGCATTATTAAGACTAATCGCTCAAAGTCAACAGCACGAGAAACCTACTTCTTAGGGATCGGAGGATTCACGAGCTTTTGAACTTTGGGATCGCTCAAGTTGGCCTTGGTTACGACTGTCATTCCGCTGTCGATAGTCTTTTTGTCGATCTGTTGCTTGCGGATCGCCTTTAGTACTGTCTTTACTCCCAAATAGCCCATTTGGAATGGATCTTGAACAACGAGAGCCTGAATAGATCCTTCTTCCAGTGCTTTCAACTCTTCCGGTGAACTGTCATAGGCAACAAGTTTCACTTTACCGGCCAGTCCCTTTTGTTTCAGCACCGCTGCCGCACCAACTCCATTGGGTTCGTTTGCTGCGAAAATGCCGTTAAGATCAGGATTGGAAGTAATCATATTGGTCGTGTTGTCGTTCGCCTTTTGAGCATCGCTTCCCTCGAGAGAGGAGACAATCTTGATATTTGGGTATTTCTTGATATTCTCCAGAAATCCCTTTTCGCGCTCATCATTGGAGGCGGATCCTTTTTGGAAAAGAAGCACCCCTACTTTTCCCTTTTCGCCTAACTCTTTGGCCAATGCGTCCGCGGCGCGTCGGCCCCCTTCAACATTGTCGGTCGCGATATAGCAAAGCGATGCATTGGGATCATTGACACCGGAGTCGATGGTAACAACAGGAACACCTTTTGCCTGAGCATCCTTAAGGGGTCTCACTAAAGAGTTTGAATCTGTTGCCGCTAGCACCAATCCGCTGATCTTGTTGGTCACTTGTGTCTGAACCAGATTGATCTGTTGGGTGATGTCACCCTCTTTGTCTGGACCCTGCCATATGATTTCGACTTTTTCTTCTGCGCCTGCGGCATCTGCACCCAGCTTCACGGTCTGCCAGAAAGAGTGCGCAGTGCCCTTCGGGATAACTGCAATTTTGATAGAGCCGTTCTCTGTTGCGGCGGTAGCTCCACCAGCACTTCCACTTCCAGACGTGGAGCCGGCTGCGGGCGATGTTTCCGTTTTCTCTTTTGGACAACCGGTCACTGTTACAGCCAATAGCCCCGCTGCTGCCAGCCCAAACCATGAACTACCCTTGCGCATGTCGTAATTCTCCTTTGAAGACCTACAATATTATCTCTTCCAATTTACCCCAAAACCGCGAACAAGCCGTGTCACGTACGGCATTATTGGATGTTTTTGCATCGCCTAAGAATGTAGCCGTTCGTGGCTTTTTTGAGGGAATGCGAACGATCTTGAAAATCAATTGCTTAAACATAAGAGCGTTGTCGTGGCTGACTCTTCATGAAACCGATTGTCCTTGACCCACGTCTAATACTCAAGTACAATATGTACTCCACATGGGGGTGATTGGTGTCGACCTGGGCGACGGCATTCACGGTGGCGAGCCGAGGCGCCGCTGGCCTCGTAAAAAGCGGCAAAACAACAAACGCGAACACTAATCAGTACGCGCTCGCAGCCTAATTAGGCTGCGCGTCCATCCATCTCCTGTCGGCCGAGATGACTTTGGGCGCCACCTATGCCGACTCACTCTGTCCGGTCCGTCCGCAACCAAAACAGAGAACAACTAATACGGAACTGCGGGGAAGCATCTTGTCTGTGGGAGGCAACCTCGCGAGAATAAATTACAGACTACGCTCGTAGATGCCCTGGGTGTATCCCGAGGGACCGGGGTTCGAGTCCCCGCACCTCCACAAAAACGAAATCTGCCCACTCCTGTATAGGAGCGGGCAGTTTCTGTATCTGAACATCTAAATCTAATCCTTGTGATAGAGTGCCCATCCACCGCGCGACTCTAACTTTTTGAACCCAGGCAAATCTACCCATTCGAAAAATTTCTTCTCATCAGCGATAATATACTTCGAGCCAGGTTTAAAGATATATTCGTTTACGAGTTCCTTATCAGGTACTTCTTTGACTGAGCTCTTCCGATCCTTTGTGCCAATCATAGCATCAGGTAGTTTGAAAATTACACTTGGGCGACGTCCGCTGAGCGTGACGACAAAGAGCTTTTCGTGAGTTTTGGACCAATATTCCCCGGAGACGACTCCTAGAGCCTGAATGGGCTTCACCGTCTCGTGCTCAATGATGGGAAGTACGCCGAATAGTGCGGCGGCTAAGAAAAGGCCCATTCCGCTGAAAAGTGCAATAAATGCAATGCGGGTTCTTCGTTCACGTTCCAACAAGAGATACAAGCCCGTTCCTGCGGTCCAGACAAAGAAGAGTGCCACCGCCCACTGAAAAAGTGAGCTTGGGATCGCTTCCAAATGCACGGGCTTATGCGAGTAGTTTGCAATTGCTTGTGCGATGGGAGCACGAAAGACTATGATTCCGAACAACGAAATCGAGATAACAAACGCTCCGACCATCGGTCGAAAGAGCTTTTTGACATGCTTGTCAGGTTGGTAATAACTCGCGCAATAGTCCCCAACCAAAAGTGCCGCTGCCGGATACATCGGGAGAATGTAGCTAATTAACTTAGATCCACTCGCCGAAAACATCAAGAATACTATGGCGGCCCAAATCTTGAGCAACAATCGTGATTCTGACGCAGTGTCGGGTTGAGAGTCCTCTTCAGAACCAGTCAACCGATTTCGGAGCGCCGCTAAGGAGAAGAAACTCCAGGGAAATGCACCAATGGCGAAGCCGGGGATATAAAACCAGAAAGGTGCAAGGTGGCTTACGTCACCGCCCCGAAACCGCTGAAGATGCTGCTTGATTATGTATTCGTTTGTGAACGCTTTGCCGGAGGATAGAAAAGCAAGCACGTGCCACGGAAGGGCTACAACCAAGAAAATGGGAATTCCGATGAGGGGCTTTACCACATTGAGGTCTACGAGCCACTTTCGTATATCAAATCGGTTTCTGAGGCCGCAGAACAGGAAAACAACCACACAGGGAATCAGTATCCCGGGCAGACCTTTTGCCAAAACACCGAGAGCGCAGGCAACCCAGAATCCAATACTCCACGTCAACTTTCGTTCGTCCCTGACAATTCCAACCATCCAGTAACAAATCAATGCCCCAAGAATAGCTAAGTTCAAGGTAGCATCCGTGGTCAGTTGTCGCGCTGCCCCAAACGACATCGGGCTTAACACAAATAGTGCCGATGCAAGGAGCCCCGATCGTTTACCAAAAATCCGGGTTCCCATCGCAAGAATTAGGAAGGCGGCAATAGTGCTTGCAAGGGCAGACGGCAAACGTGTGGTGAATTCGTTGCGACCCAGTATCATGTAACACGTGGCCGCTGACCAATAGATGAGTGGGGGTTTTTCAAAGAATGGTTCACCGTTAATACGTGGAACCACGTAGTCACCCGTCATGTGCATTTCACGGGCCACGTTGGCATATAGCCCTTCATCGAGGTCCCACAGACCGTTGCTGCCTAGGTTGAGAAAAAATGCGAAAAAGCAGAGCAGTCCAATTACGATTTGTGGAAATCGCTTGTGTTGGGAGAGCGTCTTCATGGTTTTATGCCGGCGATGTGGTCAGTGGTCATATTGTTAGCACCGAGAAGCTCCCATCGACCTCGCCGGTCGATAACCTTCATATCAGGGACTTGCTCGATCAATTTCTTGCCGCGTTCCGTGTCTGTCAGCACGATTGCTCCGTGGTTGGAATTAACAAAATCTACGATCGGTTCAATCTCACCGCGTTCCAGAAGAATTCCATTCTCGATTACACCGTCCGGCAATTCTCGCTTTAAGAATAGCGCATTTGGTAGATAGAAAAACACGCTTGGGTGGCGCGGAGTCCCGATATGGATGGCCAGCGGGCGACCGGCCATTGACAATTCTCCAGCGTTGAGAGCTAACGAGTGAAGCGGTGCCATTTTGGATGCTTGCAGTGCGCTTAAGCCTTCCGTTGTCGCCAGGAGAACAAACATCATCATAGTGCCGAAAACAGCCCATACACTGATTTCAAGCTGTTTTCGCTTAATGAAGATGAGCGAAACGATTCCGCCGATGGTCGCGATCAGCATGCTGTGTTGGATCCAGTCCCAAACTGGTGGTGGAACCTCCTTGGCAATATCATTGGCGAGACGGGCGCTGTGTTTCGCCTTCTCAGAGACCACGGGGCCAGCCACCAGCCCAACGAGACCGGTCAACAAAATAATTATAGAGCCGATAACCATTGGTTTCGATGCCCGCTGGTCATTGGCGGTCAGGGCCCGGTCGATCCAGATCGCGGATAACAGAGAAGCTGGCGCATACATTGGAAGCAGGTAGCTGATCAATTTTGAGGTCATGAGCGAGAAAATCGCAAAACAGGTTATTGCCCATATGAACAGGAATTTCTGAGTGGTTGCTTCATCAGCAGTCAGTGAGTTGTTTTT
>CAISOI010000875.1 GCA_903886985.1 uncultured Chthonomonas sp. | reverse complement strand
TGGGTATGAGCAGTTCGCTTCTGGTCGGCATGGCTTTATTTGGACCCCTTCCGGCGGCATGGTGGATGTGAACAGTCTTCTTCCACCCGGAAGCGGCTGGACCATTACCGAAGCGAGAGGCATAAACAACGAAGGGCAGATCGTCGGAGTAGGTTTGAATGCACTCGGACAGCAGAGAGGATTTATACTCTCGCCCATTTCAAGGAATGTCGACATTACTGATCAATTTGCATTGCACGCACTTCCTGACGGAAGAGCTTGGATCACATTTTTATCTCCAGATAATGTGTTCATCCAGACGCCGGTACTCACGTATCCCGTATTGTCTGCACCGAGCACTGGCGCGAAAGCTGTTGGTATTACCAGCCCATATCCAGGTAACGTTAATCAGGTTCCGGTCGTTCTTTGGGCTGGAAACGAAGGCTCGTTCTGGATTTCTTATGGTCGAGTTGTACATCAACAGATACCAGCTTATCTATTTGACACTTACGGGTGGCATCCGTACAACAGCAGTTGGAGTGCCAAAGACATCACCACGGACCCCAATATTCTCACTCATGTACTGCTCGCCTCAGTGGAGAATCTAGGAGTAATCTGGAGTATTGATTCGAGTGGAAACGTATTGCGAACACAGGTTGTCTCGAACACTGCCGGATATATGCCGGTTAAGATCAATGCCGGAAAGATTGGCGCGGACGCCAACCTGCGTTTGGTTTGGAAGTCGACTGACGGTTCGGGTTCAATAAAAATAACAACACTCGACCCATCGACGTTGACCACAAAGTCCACCATTAATGTTTCGTCGCCTGCTATTGGATTTACGTTTCAAGATATCGACGTAGATCACTCTGGTGTACCTTTCCTACTCTGGACAGCACCCTTCGGCGCAGAAATTACCACGTCCGTAAATATGACGACAGGTGCGCTATCGAACGCCGTTCAGTATGGTCCCTATGGTGCAATCGAGGCTACTGCTCTTGCGGTGGGTCAATACAATCAGTTTTTTCCCAATCAAGGATATCGCATAATTGCAGTGCCGACAATCCAGTGGAACTATTGGCCGGAAGTAGGCACGAATATTGCACAAGTTTGGTTCATGACACCCACCAATACGGCATATTACGGGTATTACACCTACTATTGATCGTAGCCAAACAGTAGAATTTGGAGGGAGTATTTGAGAGCAGGTCCCAAACAAAGATGTTTCGATTGACCATTTGCAAGAACCAAGTACAATATGTCATTAACGGTCCTATGGCAGGTACAGAGGTAATTAAATGATGAACGGTCATTCCATTGTCGGCAAGCTCTCGCAAAATTGTGCAATCACGGCAGTACTTTTAATTGCAAGTTCATTGGTGCGGGCGGAGCTTATGGCTGGGGCTGCAAAGGTCAGCATCACTCCTGACCAAAAGGTTTTCAGCTACCAGCTCGGGGGATATGTATCTCCTGACCGAACAGGGCACAATGCGGTGGGAGTTCATGACAACTGTTATTCACGCGCGTTAGTGCTTTCGGATGGAAAGACCAAAGTTGCGATAGTCTCGTTGGACCTCTGCTTTATGCCGGCGAATGTGAAGACTTCTGTGTTGCAGCATCTCAATGGAACCGGTATTTCCACCGAAGGTTTGTTTCTCTCGGCAACCCATACGCATTCCGCTCCGGACCCGCTGGCATTCCACAGTGCCAACAATATGCCGGCCGGCAAACTCTCTTCGTATGATGAAAAGCTGACGAACTGGGTGGCAGAGAAGATTGCAGAGAGCATCCAAACTGCAAATAGCAGCCTCAAGCCTGCTCGCGCAGGTGCAGCGCAACTGGACAAAGTTGGATTGAATCGTAATCGCCGTGGCGAGATGATCACGGACGACCAGATGACGGTTCTGAAAGTGACGGATACATCGGGCAAAACCGTTGCCGCCATATTGAATTATGCTGCGCATCCTGTCTATTTTGGTTCCGAAATGCTTCAGGTCTCCGGCGATTGGGCGGGAGCCTATGAAAACCAGATTGAGTCATTGAATCCCGGTGCTGTCGCACTCTTTCTGAACGGTGCAGAAGGAGACGCTTCGGCGAATGGTGCGGATGTGGGCACCTCGGCAGAACGCATTACGACATTCTCAACCAAGATGGCTTCAACTACGCGTAGGCTGTTAGATACTGTGGCAATGAAAGATGATGTGTCGATAAAGGCATGGATTCAGGAAACCCCTATGCCGCCGCAGAAACCGCATCCCAGCTTCATTTTGGCTTCATTCCTTATGAAGGCGACGCCTGACCAAACCAAAGATCTGATTAACCGAGTTATGCCCGCCAAAATTGATGTCTGTTATATTCAGATTGGCGATCTTTTGCTCATGGGAGTTCCTGGCGAGCCTACGACTCCAATAGGTCTTGCTGCAAAAGGGGCTGCTCGCGCCAAGGGAATTAAATATCCGGCGATCGTTGCCCTTACGAACGGATGGATCGGATATATTGTCACGCCTGAGCAGTACAAGGCAGGTAAGTATGAACCCACGATGTCATTCTATGGGGATCAGGTTGGGGTGAAAGTTCTGGAAGGTGTGCGGGCAGGTCTGGAACGATTTAAGTAATTGGTGCTTATTGTGACTATCGCGCTCTGCGGTTGCGTGATGTAAGCAGGGCGTCACGATAGGTCGCAATGGTGGTTGTTAACATACGGTCCAATGAAAAGTGCTGTTCAACGCGGAGCCTTCCTGCATTGCCTAGCGACATGCGTAAGGTGGGAGTGTAGATAAGGTCTTTTATGGAGGCGGCAATCGCCTCCGGACTCTCCGGCGGGACCAGTATCCCTGTTTCATTATGAATAACAACTTCGGGAAGTCCGCCAACCGCTGTAGCAATTACCGCTCGATTCATTGCCATTGCCTCTAATGCAACTATGCCCTGCCCTTCTGATCGAGACGGAACCACTACCAGTTTTGCGATTCTCATTAGTGACGTGGGGTTCTCGATGCGCCCGATGAGCTGCACTCTATCTGAGACTTCGAGTTCTTCTGCAAGCTTTTGAAGCCGTGCTCGCTCTGGACCTTCGCCAGCGATAATTACCTGGATGGCAGGTTCAATCTTCGCAGCACGAATCAGAAGGTCAAATCCCTTTTCTGGCGAGAGCCGACCTACTCCGATGACAAGGCTCAAGGCATCGTTCAGTCGCAAGCCCAGCGAATTAATCTCTTCGTCAGTTGGAAGCGGAGTAATTGCAATTCCGTTTGGAATGATCCGTATACGCGGATCTTCCGGGGAAATTGGCAGGCTGTTTGCAACTGCCCTGGAGACGCATATGATTGCTGCACTCATTCTTAGGGTCCACTCGAGCAGACGTTTTTTCAGCCCCGAGGTTTGTGGCGCAATGTTGTGGGCAGTTATGACAAGTGGTTTCAGATATACGTGTGCTGCAAGTGCGGCTATCCAGCCTCCGCGCAAACCGTGACCGTGGATGATGTCAGCATCCGAGGCAAATTTGGATGTCATTAGTGCCGCGCGGAAATCGTTTATGGGATGTGGGCGGGCAGAAATTGGAATAGGAAAGACATGCGGAGGAGGTGGGCAACCCGGGAGCTGCTCCAAGGAAAAATCCTTTGGACCAGCGGGAAATACTTCCACCCCCAAGCCAGGTAGATTCGCCGCCAAAACCGAGACATGCCTGCGGATGCCGCCCTCTGCCGGCCGAACCACATAGACAACCTTGAGAGGACGCATATTGCGGGGGCTATCTGCGATGAGAGTCTCCAATGGGTTTTAAGCACACTATCAGCGTGGAACTTCCACGGACTGCAACACACTGTTGAGGACGCGATCCGGAGTATACCCTTCAATCTCAGAATCTGCCTTCAGCAAAATTCTATGTCGGAGTGCGGGTCCAGCGAGTGTTTTGACATCGTCTGGAGTGACAAAATCGCGTCCGCGAATTGCTGCAAGTGCCTTAGCAGCCAGCATTAGGGTGACCGCGGCGCGTGGCGAAGGACCGAGTTGGAGATGTCGATTCGCTCTCGCGGCGCGCGCAATATCAATAATATATTTCTGAACGCCGGGTGTCACTTGGACTTTTTCTACTTCCCCTCTCAATTCCACCAATTTTTCTCCGTGAATAACTGAGGTGAGGTTTGCAGTCGAAAGATCAGACGCTTTAAATCCGCTCTGATACCGATTTAAGATGGATAGTTCTTGGGTTTCTGTAGGATAGTCCAGAACGATCTTCAGCATAAATCTATCCAATTGCGCTTCCGGCAGCGGATAGGTACCTTCATATTCCACCGGGTTTTGGGTGGCACATACCAAAAATGGTTCTGGCAGTTGGTGTGTAATTCCGTCGATGGTAACTCGGCGTTCTTCCATGGCTTCGAGGAGTGCGGATTGGGTCTTGGGAGGGGTTCGGTTAATTTCATCAGCGAGAATGATCCCCGCAAAGATGGG
>CAISOI010000874.1 GCA_903886985.1 uncultured Chthonomonas sp. | reverse complement strand
GGTATGTTGCAAACTTTTGGTATGGTCGATAGCCTCCAAAGGAAACATAAGTATCAGTGCAAGCAGGCTAATCTCAGGTGAACATGAAATAGGAACTAAGAGCACATCAATCAATGTGGTCAAGTATGTTTTGACCGATGAGTTTCCTGGAGGTAATGATCGTAAGATTAAGGGAAAAATCCCTGCTCGTCTTAAAGAGGTGGGCATATAACAGCTGGGTTGAGAGACCTGAAACGGATTCCAGATACGTTAGGTGGCCGAGCGGAGATGCCTTTCTCGTTTATCCGGATGCCCAAAGTTCGATCCGTTTTGAGAGTATTTGAGAGGGCATTCAAGACTATGAGAAGCTTAGGATTGTCCGCGACGAATTGAGTAGAAAGCCATCGAATGAGGCAGCCGTTGCTAAGGCTAAACTTGATGTATTCCTAAGATCAATTAACCTTAACACCCTGAATTCACGGTCGGCAGCTGATGTTGTCAATGAAGGCACACGACTGTTATTCGAGATTGTCAAATCAGTTTCTGATAAGTAGAGAGCTATTTCCCAGCGTTCTCAAGGACTAGCACCCAATCTTGAGGTGATGGCAGACCCGGTGATCGATATTCTCCCGAGGGAGCGCTGATAGTGCCCTGAAGAAAGCGTCTACCAGTGGCGGGGTCGAAGTAATATGCTGAGTAACTCACGTTGGGTTCAAGATTTTTCACGACCGTTCCACCCCAGTTGTAAATACCTCGTTTCGGTTGGTAGATGAACCTTACTTTTCCAGGGATGCCTGCCGCGAAACAATCTGCTTCTGCCCATTCTGGATGCACTTCAAATCGTGACCATGGATACTCCTCCAGCAGCTTCTTACCGATCCCGATCTGAGTTGATCCAAGGTAGTTCATGCTTTCCTTCCAGGTTGTCCAGTCGTAAACAGGATCGATGCCTGCATTACCTTCGACGCTTGCTTGCCATATGCCGGCTGCGCCGTAGGTATGCCCTGCCGCACCGCTCAGCATTAAGGACCAAAATAGATGACGTTGTAAATCTTGGAAGTTTGTTTGCATGTGTCCTTCGTAACATGCTTCGCCACAAAGCGCTGGTCTGGTAGGTGTTATCGCCAGACAAGACTTCATCAATTGAAGGGTCCGTGTTGCAGTCTCGTAACCTTGATGCCCGATCCCGACCATGTCGAAGTCAAAAATTGCATTGTCTTTGATCGCGAGACGCGGGTGATCTGGAGCATGGTAGGTCAGCGGGTGGTGATAAGGATCTGTCATTTTCAGATACTTCGCTAATTCCGACCACGGACCATACTCGTCCTTGGCTTCACCGCCAACAATCCATACGGTAGGATAGGCACCATAACGTGCTATCAAGTTCCGCCAATGCCGCTTGAAGCCGTCGATCCCTACCTGTTCCAGTGTACTGGTGCCGCCACCCTGAGGACGTCCCCACCCACCAACAATAACAGGGACTATTCCCGAATCGACCAGAAGCTTGATGCGGCGGTCTGCGAAATCAAAATACTTAGGGTTTACCTTGTCAAACTTGATTGATTCGTAAGGGAGCCCGCCCTCGTTTCCCCAGCGCTCCTCCATCGTTTTTTCATCTGGATACGGTCCACAGACGATCTGAACCACATTGAATCCTTTTGATTTGCGGTTAGCTGCCAGCTCCTGAAATCCTTCCCAAGTCATCCGCTTGCAGAGGCATTTCCACCATGTGTCGCCCAGCCAGAGGAATGGCTTGCCGTCGGCGTGTTCGAAGTGGCGTTTGTCGGCACTTATTCGGATGAAGCCATGTCTGAGCAGTGGATTGGCGCCTTTGTACTTCGACACAATCAAGCGTTGAACCTTACCGGAAAGTTCGTTATTGGCTGCGTCTGAACATTTGACCTTGTATGTGTATTCGCCAATTATCGGTGGAGCGAAGCGAACGGTCCATTTGTTGGCCCCCGCCCAGAATGCGGGAACTAACCATTGCTGGTCTCCGCTGCGGAATAGGACATCTACCTGAACGTCCAAGAACGGATTGGCATACTTTCGGAGGGATGTGAATGAAGTCTCAAAGACATCCCATTGCTGGGCACTTTTGGTGGGAGGAAGCAGAGAATATGACTGTAGCGAAGAAACGGCTAATGCGACAATAGCATTGAGAGTTCGAATAGTGCTTGAGACAGGCTTCTTCAATTTAAGCAAAACACCCTCTCCTCAATCAGAATTCATGCCGTAGGCCTAATCTGTTTCATCCATTCCTGATGATACTATCAAGAGTTCACAACGGTCATTAATATCTGGAATTCAAGAGGAACTCAGCACCTATGTGTCGGCTATTGTCGCGGTACAAATGGGATGTTCTCCTTAGTACCTAAAATGGCTTTTACATCATGGATATTATCAGGACGAAAACCTCTGTTTGTATCTTGCCCAAAGTCGCTGCACCGAAGAAATGTTTCCATTGGGAGAACGCTACCTAAAAGCTATCTAAAGTACTGATAGAAAGTTGGCAGAATTTGCAAGATAACCAAGATATCATTCTGCAATCCTGATAAGTCCGCTCTATCGCAACTCCAATTTCTATAGTACCAAGATAGAAATGTGTTGCTTTTACTATCTATTAACAAATTGACCTTGTGTAAGGTCCTCGGCATGCATCTTAGTGATCTGATCGCGGGGGAAGAACCTCGAAGCCAGACGCACCTTTACTTCCCGCTCATCTGCTTGAGGATGCTTTTCACGAATGTCCTGTTGCGCCAATCGCACATCCCTTCAATTATTTTCAATTCAATGGCACGGGGAGTGTCGATGGACAGCAGATCATCAGGACCAAGTCATCGAGGCTTCATTACATCTCCGCCACAGGAATCACACTGGACTCATTCGGCAGCCCAGTGTGATCACGCGTTAGCTCTATTTAGGTTGTGGGACGATTCGGAGATAAGGCTTGGGCGCTTTCCAACCTTCCGGATAGGTCTTTTTGGCATCCTCATCAGAAATGGATGGGAGAATAATGACATCATCACCCACGTTCCAATTCACAGGGGTCGCCACTTTGAACTTGGCGGTTAGTTGTATGGAATCAAGAACGCGAAGCACTTCGTTGAAGTTACGCCCTGTGCTCATTGGGTAGCTCAACATCAGCTTGATCTTCTTGTCGGGTCCCACGATAAATACAGTTCTAACCGCCGCATTGTCTGCCGCAGTCCGCCCCTCGGAGGTGTCTCCATCTTCTGCAGGAAGCATGTTGTAAAGCTTGGCGACCTTGAGATCGGTATCCCCGATCATAGGGTAATTGACCTTGTGTCCTTGCGTCTCCTCAATGTCCACAGCCCATTTGCTATGATTGCCCACATTGTCTACGCTTAGACCGATGATCTTGCAATTTCGCTTCTCGAATTCCGGCTGCAATCCCGCCATATATCCCAATTCTGTAGTGCATACCGGAGTAAAGTTCTTTGGGTGTGAAAATAGGATTGCCCAGCTATCACCGATCCATTCATGAAAATTTATCGTGCCTTGCGATGTCTCGGCAGTAAAATTTGGAGCTTCGTCGTTTATGCGCAACATGTTCTGTTCCCTCTCAAATAACCGGTTCTCCCGGCGATGTACAACGTGTTTGATTGTGCAAATGTTCCAGTAATTTTACCCCAGCATCGGAACTTGAGTTTCTGAGGTCTTCTCCGAACCGCCGGATAGTAAGGCGTCACGACAATGGCCAATGTTCGTTCATCAACCTTATGTTGAAAGACATGGGGCACAACAGTGTTGTCTCAAACGGAAACACAGAAATGAAAAACAGAATTTTCAGACAATTGATGATTGCAGGAGCGTGCGGAGTATTGTTTACGGTTGGCGGAATCTCCACCGCCAGCGCGCAGTCCCGTAGCAGAGTAATGGTCAACCTTCATTTGGGCAGTCTCAATGTCAGCTACAACTCCGGCTCGCGATATGACTATCGAAGTGACCGCGATTGCAACGATAACTATGACTATAACTGTCGGGACAATCGCCGGGTCCAGGTAATAGAGAGAGTGGAACGACGACGCGATTACGACCATTGGGAAGATCGCGGTAGTCGCGATAACAGAAGTCGACGAGATGATTACCGCGGCGAACGTTCACATGAAAGCTATGAACACCACGGACGATAACACTGGTTGAACTTCACTGACTTATTACTCAATCAGTATACTGTAGGACCGGCGCGATATTGGCCGGTCCTTTATCTATTGCATCGTGCATAATCAGACATAACCATCTCACTTTAGTGGCATCCAATTGGATGGGTTCACACCAAATTCCGAGGTGGAAATTTGGCGATTATGTGGCGAACTCATTTCAGTTAATACTCCTACAGAACCAACGAAAGTGGCTCCAATGTACAATATGGAAGGTGTCGGCCAACCGAGGTTTAGTTTTATGTTTCAACCACATTCGTATACCATTTTGCGTCTGAATTCTCGATAAGTATCAAAAGGAAGAACTGCAATGAATTGGACTGGAAAAGTAGCGGTGGTGACAGGCGGCGCGTCTGGAATTGGGGAGGCTACCGTTCGAGAATTTGCAACAGAAGGTGCATCTGTAGCCATTTTAGATATCAATGTCGATGGCGGAGAGAGACTTGCGGCAGAACTAGCCGACAAGGGACTTTTTGCAATTTTTCTACGAGTGGATGTTTCGGATCCCACAGCATGCAATGACGCAGCACAGACTATTGCAGCAAAATGGGGTCGCATTGATGCACTCGTAAATAGTGCGGTGAGCTTTATCGGTAAAGGGCTTGACGTGACTCCCGCCGATTGGAGCCGCAGCCTGGGAGTCAATGTACAAGGTGGCGCAAACATGGTACAGGTTTGTCATCCCTACATGAAATCAAATTGTGGCGGCGCGATAGTCAATATATCCAGTATTTCCGGGCACATCGCCCAACCAAATCGATGGACTTACAACGCGAGCAAAGGCGCTATCATCACGATGACAAAATGCCAGGCACTCGACCTCGCGTCGGACAATATTCGGGTTAATGTTGTCAGTCCAGGTTGGACGTGGACTCCTGAAACATCCAAAGCCGCTGGTGGGGATCGGTCCAAATACGAGCCAATATGGGGGAAATTCTCTATGTTGCGAAGGCTTGGTGAAGCACGTGAGATTGGTCGCGCTATTCTGTTTCTTTGTAGTGATGACGCCAGCTTTATTACTGGCACGGAGCTTGCCGTAGATGGGGGATACATGGGACTCGGCAGTGAGGGGCTGGGTGATAATTCGGAGTATGCGGGAACGGCGTAGCCGCTCCAGGCTATCGATCCCATGTCCCGTGCAGATAATTGCCCTGGTTTTTAACAAATTACCATGCAGTGGATTTGGTAGTCGCGGATATTGGAGTCAGTAATGCGGGGCTGTTCTGGGATAATTATAGGTTTCTGATTGATTCTAGCAGTCGTTGTGCTCGCAACGCCGGCACCTTGGTTTTACGGCATGGGCTCTTTAATTATCATGGTGATGCTGGGAATACTCGGCACGATCATGATCGTCGATAATTTTAGGTATCTTCAGGAAAGGGTTACGGTCCGCTTAAGGCGATGGAAAATGAGAGAGATGTATGATGACTCCATAGCCCAAAGGCTCCGGGGAGACTATATGCCCTAGGTTGCTGATGCGGCGCACGAATTAGTTGAAAAATATGGCGACGCGGCGGCTCCGCTGCTGGTATTTGCGCTAGAAGATATGATTCAACACAAATCGCCCGATTGGCGCAACAAGGCTTCCATGCTGGTGATGAGACTTGTACACATCGGCGACGTTAAAGCGTTACCGATACTTCACAAACTCGAAAAGGCAGCCGGATCGGAACCCATATCGGGACTTTCGGAAGCTATTCAAATGCTATCTGATTCGAGCCGATTGCTTAGAATGGCAAATGACGCAGGAGTACTCCTGCGTCCTGCTGGGGAAGTGCCAACTGACGTAGAGACATTGTTACGGCCACGAAGTCCTGATGGATAATCTAAGACGAACTTAATCAATCTCAATCGTTGGCATTCGAGGCTTGATATTTTTCAGCCAGACTCACAAACTCCATTCGCTCACCATCCGTCGCAAACGCGCGATGGGGAACTATGACTGCAGACAAGGCGCCAATAAACAAATAGGTCGCTGAAGGGGAGTTGGCTATCTTCTCGATTGCCGACCACTTGATTTGAGCTTCACTCTGTTCGTCGCTACTGTGCACCCCGTCAGGCCCAATCGTTATAGACTTGATTCCGTGAGTTCCATTGTTCTTGCCCCCCGCCAATAGTTTGTTGAGTCGGCGACGAATGGACCAATTCCAGTATTGGCGTGCGTATATAAGCCAGATACAGGCGACTATACAAAATGACATGTACGCGCCAGAACGTGAGTATTCGGAGTGAGCCGCTTGCCCTAAAGCGATTGCAAATATCATGTACGCCACGATAGGGAACCAGAGGAATTGAAGCCATTGTTTGTTCAATGTTGGAGAAGATTCGATTACGAAAAGGTTGAATGCTATAAAATCATCCTTCGTTAAGTCATATTCAGTTGTTATCTGGTCAGTCATGTTCATCCTCATTTTAGTTCTAATTGGAAATGGGTATCACACTGCTCGGTGTGCGTAATTCGTTGGCGGCAGGAAGCACAATCATCCGACCGGAATCACAAGGCATAAAGCAATGGTCCCTAAAAAATCCGCGACTGCGGGTATAGGCTATCTCTGTTTCAGGTAGAAGTACGCGCCATTTCTTGTAGAAAGTAACCTTGAGAAAAGAACCCAACCTCAGTTTGATCAATTTGTTACCAGTAATCTGGATAATATCACCCTTCTGACTCCACTTTGCGAACATAGGTGGATCACGATGGAAACAGCCGCCATATTGTAAACGCAGAGTGTGATCGGGCTTGAACGTGAGTTCACAATCATGACCCATTGCTGTCCCCATGTACCACGCACCCGTAACTTTTGGCGTGGGCGAATCGGCAGCATTCGGAGCTGGGAATGATGTGGAAAAAGTTATAGCGATGAGTGCCATGGCGATAGTTATTTAGTTCATCGTTTGCTTTGTCGGAGACGTATTGGTACTCTATTCTACACCAGCTTCTCCACAACGTGTCGGCCCGAAACAAAACTGACACAATTCCCGTCCGGCATCCATTCGATGTCATGGATAAGAATAAGGTTGTCATTGTCATTTATCCATTTCTAAGCCAATGTATTCCTTTAATCCCTTGTAAAAGCAGACCCGGACGAACAAATAAATGCTCGTCCGGGTCCGTACGACTTAGCAAATGCGTTGTTGTCGATTCCTACTATTCCGGTTTCGCAAGCGGATTAAAGATACCAAAGTAGGCACCTGCCGGGTCCTTGATAATAGCAAATCGCACCATTCCAGGAACATCTTGCGGTCCTGCAACCACCTCAGCGCCGTTGGATTTAGCAATTGCGACGGTCTCGTCGGCATTTTCCACATAGAAGTAAGGCGTCCAGTTTGACGGCATGGGTGGCATATCGGGAGTCATTCCCATCATCCCGCCAACTCCCATTTCTGCTCCTTCAACCTTAAACATCGTGTAATAGCCCATCGATTCATCCGCTTCCCATCCGAATAATCCACCGTAGAAAGCTTTACAGGCAGATGTGTCGTTG
>CAISOI010000873.1 GCA_903886985.1 uncultured Chthonomonas sp. | reverse complement strand
TGTCAGAAAGCCAGGACCGCCGGTTGTGAGAGTGACCGAATCAGGTGGCTACTATGTCTTTGATGGATGTGCGTCGTGGTTCACCGGCTGGGGCGTCATGACAGACGTGCTTCTGGCAGGAACAGCGCCGGGAGGCGAATTCGTCTATGTAGTCATTCCGTTGGACCAAGGTGACCACCTAACTGCTACGCCACCTATGAAACTCTGTGCAATGAACGCTTCCGGCACGGTCTCTCTTAATTGTAGAGGGCTAAGGGTGAGTGAGAAGCGAGCAGTCAAAGTAATCTCTCCAGAACAGATGTCTGAAACTGACAATGGTGCAATTCTCGGAGTTACTCCCCAAATTTTAGGATTGTGTATGTCCTGTCTAACGATCATCGACAACTTGGCAATTTCTCGGAATAGTGACCTGTTGCGTTCGCTGTCGATCTCACTAAAGGCAGAGATGGCAGAGTGTCGCAGTGAAATAGAATGCTGGCGCGATCGGTCTAACGATCCATTGTATAAGGAAAAGTCATTGGCGGCACGCGCATGGTGTATTGAGATGGGCGTGAGGTTTGCACATGCTGCCCTAACTTCCGTGGGAGGTGGGGCAAATAGTAGAGAGCATCCCGCTCAACGGCTTTTCAGAGAGGCAATGTTCTATACGCTGACCGCTCAAACGCGCGACATTCAAGCAGCAACCATCAAACGCATCGTGAGCCACTCTCTTTAAACTCTCGAGCTTCTTCACGTAAATAACTCGATTTTCAATTCTGCACAGATCCATCCAATATAGAAAACAAGCATGGACGGGGGGGCCCTGTAACCTCTATCAATCTGAATTGCTACAATACATCTATCGTAGCAGCATCCCGAGGGGTCCTACTCTTGGTGCGCTTTCGAGCTACGAACCGCATCGCCGAAAACTGACCTGTCCAAATCGTTGTGGAGATCCCATCATGCCAAATGTTAACGGCTTCAAATTCCCGGCTTTAACGATCATCTTTGGCGGCGCTAATCTAGAAACTGCGTCGTACTCCAACAGATCGAATCGTCCTAAATGACAGAGTAAGGGTGCTGAACAAGTCAAATGTTTTGGGAAGTCGCAACGCCCTTTGCTTTCCTTAAAGATCCCCTACATAACCTCAATCTGCCTTTCCTATTCTAGTAGCTTTTATGGATCTTTCGAGGACGATTCGCATCACTCACCCTGCCAAAAAACATAACATAGGGCCGAAGTCACAACTTTTCTTGAAAATTTCGAACTTTTTTTGATGCAGTTCAGACGCCCACTTGAACCGTGCGGACAAGGTCTTTCGCGATCTCAAATGTAAGTGCTTTGTCGCAAAATGGGCTACGCAGGAATGATACATTTGCATCATATAATGTTCTTTTGTGAAACTTAGTGCAAACTTTACAAGCGCATGACGTCGAACCATGTAATCATTAATGATCAGATAATGATACATTCCCAAAATATGAATAGCACGCATTGCAGTCATTTAAATCGCTTAGAAC
>CAISOI010000872.1 GCA_903886985.1 uncultured Chthonomonas sp. | reverse complement strand
CTTCAATATTGTGTGGTTGTCGGCAGTTGTAGCTTTGATATGTGTATACTTTACACGAACAAAAGTGCTCAATACGTTGAACGAGCAGTATTACAAATTTCCAAAGTGGATTTGCGGAACAATATGCATTATTTTGGGTGCAATTGCGGTTATATTGGGGCTAACTTTCACATCGATTGAAAGTCATCTATACCCAACGGAAATAATTCATAGTTTTAATAATCTAATCGATGGAATCGCCTTTTTACTGTTTTACGCATTTGGGGTAATGGGAATGGTTATTATTAATGCAGGTTTTGAAGAAAAAAGGAGGTATACACCCGCAAATAAACCTGTTATTTTCAGGCAAATTAATGAATTTTTAATCAGGTTCGTTACGAAAACTGGAGTACCAATTGGCAATGCTAAATTTTTTATCCGATGTTTAATATATTCCGCCGCGTTGCTGGATGTTGCGTGGTTGATACTGAAGGGCAATAATTTCATTACTGTCGCGTCCATTTTTCAGTTGGTAATAATGATAATAATATTCAATTCGTTTGTAAATAGTATCGACAACTAAATTACACTTCATTGATTAATTAATTTCCGAGAAATGACTTATATTTAGTTCAATTGTATTGACGCCCACAATCCTAATGCTGGCAGACACCAACGCCACCTACACTCCTGGACTTAGTGAGCGACGGGGCAGTACCAGCAAGTTCTACCACACCGATGCACTCGGCAGCACGCGCGGCATAACCAACACCAGGCAGACGGCAACCGACAGCCAACTGTTCGATGCATGGGGGATGGTGGTTAGCCGGACTGGAAGTACACCGACACCGTTTGGTTTTGCCGGCACCAGCCAGTACCAGACCGACCCTGATTCGGGGCTTCAGCTTCTTGGGCATAGATATTATGATCCGAGTACGGGGCGGTTTATTACGCAGGATCCGGCGAGGGATGGGGAGAATTGGTATGCTTATTGTGGGAATGGGCCTTTGGGTGGTGTTGATCCACTTGGGTTATGGGAGAGTGGAAGTTATCTCGGTGATGCCTGGAGATTTGCGAAAGGAGAATTAGGAGCACTAAACCCAAAGAATTGGTATGACGGTGTTGTGTCAGCGGGTGGCGAAATCATTGACAAGGGCTGGGACGGTGTAATTTCCGTGGGTGGCAAATTCCTGAATGGGCTAAACCCGCTTAATAAGCCAGATTTAGAAGGAGCAGGCAGTGCATTTATGGGAGATTTAATTATTGCCGTTCCCATAATCAAGCGCATTCCTAATCCAACACCAATCTCATTAGAAGGTCCATGGATTGGCAAAAATGGGAGTATTACGGTAGTTAAGATTTCCTTAGATGGTAAACAAGTGGGCAGAGTGGACATTGGTGAATTGCCCCCAGGTGCCGACATTCCACCTTGGCTTAAGGGCATTCCAATTCCGCATTATCACAGGAGAGGTCCTGGAGGGATAGGCAGGCACAGACCATGGCAACATCCCGCTCCAAACCAAAACTTTCGGAGTAGGTTTTAATGTCTAGATCAAATAGTGAACAGTATTTTCTATTTGATTCTGAATGTGAGGTCGAGATTTCTTTCGACCTCACAGGCCTTACATCTGGTCTTGAATATGAAGATGTGATTTGTGGGGAATATTTAATATACAATAACCAAGGTAGGTTATATAATATAGTGATCGTTAATGGAGCGATGGATGTAATTGCGCGGGACATTAACATTGACGGATTTCATCAAAATATGATAAAGGCACTCAAACTTTATCATGCGAACATGGACTATTCCAAGTGTTCGACAGCAGAATTGATGCATTTAGTCTCGTTATTGGCGCAAGGAAACGATACAACTGCTGTTAGGAGCAAAAATGGATGCATTGGTGTTTATGCAATCATCCTAATAATAATGATCATAGTAAGGAGAGCCTTGTAAGCGATCAGCTGTTCTATTGGTTAAATCCAATATGTTAATTTAAAACATGCGAATAAAGTCGATGGTGCTTTGGAGCTACACCAACGAAAACGGGACGACCCTATGTGCCAATATAAACTGAGACAGCGAGGTAGTTGTAACAAGCCCACCTTCGGGTCCCAAAATGAAATGGCTTGAAACAATCACTCACGAGATTATTAGGCTATGAAACACTTTGTTGTACAATCAAATTTCACACAGTTAATGAAAAACCTTCCTGAGAAATATTCCCAGGAAGGTTCCCTGTACTATCGCGACGTGGTTGAGGCGATCGAAAATAATTTCTTTGATATTGTAGCTAGACGTTTTTTACAGGGTCGTTTCAGCAAGACATACGAAGCTCCAGACATTATTAATTATGCTGCCGGATACCTTTACTATTCGGAATGTAAGAATTATCTAAGTGAATACGGCATTCAAATTGAATCATATCCTGTCGCTATTGTAGATATGATTTCTAATTCACGCACAATTAAAGTAGTCTTTTTGAATCTTCCAGATTCGCATTTGACGTTTGGCACTGTGCCGATAAAGTGGTCTAAGTTTGCTTTTTTCGGCATCGGCATTAAGACCAGACCTGTTACGACTGAATGCAATGAGTGCCATCCGGATGTATTAGAGACTAATCCAGACGAACGCTGGCGCAAATTAATTGCTTGGAATCATAATTGCTTTCCTGGATTATATGAAACTGGTGTTTCCATTTCAGTTAACGGAGAATTTGAATCCTTTGGCAAATTAAGGGTTGTTGCAGTCCGAGGCACGCAAAATAATTTTGAGACAGACGCCTCTAAAATGTTTCAGAATGTTGGAGCAATTGTGTACCACCAAAGGACTCCAAGTGATTTCGACTATCTTGATAATGCTAAAAGTAAACCAGAAATCATAGATTCATATAGAAAAGCACATTGGTTCATCGCTACTGAAGAAGCTGAACATGTTTTGAAATTTTTAGATCATATAGGTAATGTGCATCGAACTATTGTGAAAATTCCAGCTAACGGGAAGGTGCGCGCTTTAGGTAATTGGTTGAATAAATGGATGCCCGTTTCAACAGTTGAACAGGCCTCCAAGTTTTGGGAACTACATGGTCTAAATGTAAAAGCTATCGATGTATCTTATACCTATCCCAAAACAGATAGATTTCAGGGAAAAGGCCCGAAAAGTTTACAAGAAAATTTGTTGCCTGTGCCGGAAACAGAAGGCGGTATAAAAGTATTCTTGAATTCGGCTTTACTTGAATCAGTTCAGTTTAAATTGACATGCCAGTGCGGCCATCATGGTTTCTTTTTGAGGACTAACAGTTCTCGGCGACGGGTAAAGGCTCTCTGTGTGAATTGTGGTAAAGAGCTGCTTATAGGCAACACAACTAAGTTATGTATTGGAAAACGGTTCAACCAGGTAATTTCTGAACATTGTTTTAAGTGTGGGTCAGAAGTATATCATATTTTCTTTGCAATTGAATACCCGTTGCTAGATTCCACGTTGTCAGTCTCAAATATCGCAAATATTCACGACGATTGGTCCTGGTTTGTAATGTGTACACGTTGTTGCAAGTGCGGTGACCTCAAATTACAGATTAATACAGAGGGAGAGTGAACGTGTTTATTCTTTATGTTGCGATTCAATGGGTTGTCGCATAGTTAGTTGTCCATACAAATTATTATGAAAGAATCACGAACAAAACCAGCGGTGGAACGACGATTAGCTCCTTCGCATATGCTTACACGACCGATAACCAAAAAAGCAGCATGACCGAAGAAGAGGGTTCTGTAACCAGCTATGGCTACGACGCCATGCACCGCCTAACCAGCGAGGCACGCACGACTACCAACGCCTATTCCTATTCCTACGGACTAGACGGAGCAGGTAATCGGACTTCAAAAACTGTCAGCGGCACAGCAACAAGCTACACAAATGACGGCGACGACCGCGTGACAGCAGGTGGTTCAGGTTCGTATTCCTACAATGCCAATGGCGAAACCACCAGCAAAACAGTCGGCGGAACCACGTACAACTTTGCATACACGTACGATGGTCTCATCGATTATTATAATGTTGGCGGCAGCAATACAGTCTCCTTTGGATACGATGCCCTTGGCAGACGAGTATTTCGCAGCACTTCCTCAGCAACCACCGGATTCTACTACAATGGTGCAAAAGTTCTGTGTGAACTTATTCCCATCTCTGGAAGTAGGTATCAGTTGCAGTCAAGCGGCATGGTCCTACCTCAGAAGGCGCATCTCAAAAAAATATTTAAAACAACTTTCCACAATCGTTCCGGTTTTCCCAACCCCAAACGAGTATAGAACTATAAGCACAACTTACCAGAGCGTCATTCCGATCAACCGACGCCCTGAACCCGTGGTTCAATTT
>CAISOI010000871.1 GCA_903886985.1 uncultured Chthonomonas sp. | reverse complement strand
GGCAGATAAGCTATTATATTCTTTAGGGAGAATTGACAATGAATGATGCACTGTTGGCACTTTACGAACTTCAAAAGGTAGATACCGAGTTAGACAAGGTTCAGAAGGTCTACAGTTTATTAGACCGTGGAGCTGATGAAAAGACAGTTCTTGACGCAGCAAAGGCTAAGTCTGATCTACTAGAATCCACATTGCATTCACTCTCTGGCGATCTCCAAGCATCCGAATTAGAACTTTCAACAATTCAAACCAAATCCAAAGATTACGAGACACGCTTATACAATGGTTCGACGACTAACTTCAAAGAGCTGCAGGCGATGGAACAAGAAGTTGAAGCTCTCAAGCGTCAGTCTTTTAAGCTGGAAGAGAAGATTGTTCAACTAAAACAGTCTTTAGAAACTTCGAAAGCGGAAGACGAAGCAGTTAAAGCCGAAGTGAAGGCAGCGACCAAATCATACAATGCCAAACAGCGGGCATTCAAAGCCACTGAAAAAGTGCTGCGCGCAGAAGCTCAAATCCTTGTTGACAAGCAAGGGAAACTCTCCAAGGGCGTCGACGCTGTCTTGATGGCGAGATACAAGTCTCTCCGTAAAAATAGCAAACAAGGATTTGCAGTAGCTATTCTCGAAGGCAATTCCTGTAGCGCCTGCCGAACCTCGTTGCCAAGCAACTTAGTTACTGCGGTGATTAAGACCACTCTTGCGCAAACTTGCGATAACTGCGGTCGGTTTCTCTGCTACATCGGATAATTTCTGCTCTTGAATTCAGTTTGGACTTTACACGTTGATGGTGCTGCGCGCGGTAACCCGGGACCTGCCGGCATCGGCGCGATTATTCGCAAGGAAGATGGCACAGTGTTGAAAGAGGTTGCAGAACCTCTTGGCACCACCACTAACAATGTCGCGGAGTATTCGGCGCTGATCCGGGGCCTAGAAGAGGCGAGGGGACTCGGAGGCGCAAGGATCCACGTCTATACTGACAGCGAACTAATGGCACGCCAGATCAATGGTATTTATCGCGTGAAGACCGAGCACATCATTCCGCTTTATCGCCGCGCCATGCAGTTGCTACAGGTATTTGAGAGCTTCAAAGTGGAACATGTCCGGCGCGAGTACAACAAAGATGCAGACCGATTGTCGAACATCGGTGCAGACAGAACTCAAGGTTTGTAACCGTCTTCTTACCGATACCTGTAAAAAAACCATGCGGTCATCGAAAAGCCAATCAGAATTACAAACAGTCTGATCTTTGCCGGTTCCATTTTCTTTGCGTAGTGTGCACCGAAGTACCCCCCAATGATCGCTCCAGCGATCATTACCACAGCTTGTGGCCAGATTACCTTGCCTGCAATCACGAACATTACCACCGCAACCCCATTGATGAGAGAGCCGAGGACTGTTTTTAGCGCGTTCATCGTGTGAATGTGGGTCATCCCCATGAGGGATAGAGTGGCAAGCATGAGTATCCCGATTCCGCCGCCGAAAAATCCACCATATACTGCGATGACGAATTGCAGTAGGCACACTCCTACTTGCCCTACCCATCCCGGTGCTTTCACTTCTCCAACTCGAGATTTGAATTTAGATGTAAATGCTCCACCGAAAGTAAAAAGCAGGGTGGCTGTCAAAAGTAGGTAGGGGAGGAGCCTCTCAAATGTGGCTGGTCTTGTGGAGAGCAGCAATTGTGCTCCGATGATTCCACCTAGAAGGCTTGAAAATCCCATGGACAGTAATACATGTTTTTGGGCGTCGAGTTCATTACGGTAAGCGCCGGCGCTTGCCATGGAACCTGGCCAGAGTGCAACCGTATTTGTGGCGTTCGCAGTGATCGATTCGACCCCGGTGAAAAGCAGTGCTGGGAATGATATAAAGCTGCCTCCCCCGGCAACAGAGTTAATTGCTCCGCCAATCATGGCCGCGAAGAAAATGAGAATGGCGTCGGGTAAAGTCAATAGATGATTCACGATCATATTATGGCAGATTGCGTCTGACCGTTTGACTATAACCGCTTGTCAATGATCCGTCATTGCAGATAATTGAGTCACGAGGTCCGAAGACACCGTGTAGCAGCACGTTGGCATCTCTTCTCTTGAGAACCGATGTCGAAATTCCCCATTCTCATCGCCGCTATAAATTGCTTATCGACCTATTTGGAGACAATGTCGACTAACGATACAATTCCTAACGAAGGTAACTAAGTAGTATTATACACGCTTGCGAGCAATATCTAAATCGGCGTGAGCGACAAAGTAGTACTTAAGATACTGGTCGTGGAAGCGTGACTCAATGAGCATAAGAATGGAGGCAGGGGATATCTGCAACTGTTTTTGAACGAATCCGTGTGAAAATAGGTATTTATAACTTGACCATGTCCACGCTTGGGGGCGGCGAAAAGCAGACATTGGTGCTTGCTGAACACTTAAGTAAAGTGCATGAAGTTTTTCTTTTTAGTCGAGACGCGGTCGATATAGAATGTTGTCAGCGCTATTTCAACGTAGATCTGTCTAACGTTTCCATTGTGACATTAAGTGATCCGTCGGATACTTTCAGCCGTTTGCCACTTGTCAAACGGTTATATTATTTCCGAATGAATATTGTTCATTATCGGCAAATCCGTGCTTTCAATCTTGACGTG
>CAISOI010000870.1 GCA_903886985.1 uncultured Chthonomonas sp. | reverse complement strand
TCCATCTTTTTGTCCATCTTGCCGTCCATCTTTTTGTCCATCTTGCCTGACATCTTAGATTTCATCTTTGGGTCCATCTTGCCCGACATCTTTCCAGCCATTGCGGACTTTCCCGACTTCATCTTTGACATCGATCCGCTCTTCTTGTCTGCCATCTTTCCCATCTTGTCGTCCATCTTACCAGACATCTTGCTGCCCATCTTTTTGTCCATTTTGCCATCTTGTGCGGAAGCTGGGTGTGAAAGAGCGATAGTACCAAGCAATAGTGCAATGGCGGATAGGCGGCTGAAATTCTTCATGTTAATTCTCCTGATGGTCGACTTCGACCTTAATGTTTGTTTTATGCCGCTCGATTGCGGCCTCACCACGATATACACGTACTACTTGGATACTTGTACAAAATATTTTCACAACTTTTGTTGTACAAAAGCCCAGAGTATCATTGTATAGTCTTGTGAAATGGGATTTATAGTCCAATCAGTGGAGACTCAGGTTGACAGAAGAATCGGATGAAAGATTAGCATCAAGGGCGATGTCGGGAGACCGTGGCGCATTCGAATCATTAGTTATGCGACACAGGGTCCGAGTATTTCGCATCTGCTACAGGATGGCAGGCAACACAAATGACGCAGAGGATTGGACGCAGGAATGCTTCGTACGAATATGGACCCAGTTAAAGGCATTCGACACATCGCGAAGCTTTGAGCCATGGATGTTGCGCGTAACATCGAATACCTGCATCAATTTGTCAAAGTCACGCTTGGGAGTTAGGTCAAAGATGGCATCTACACCTTTTGAAGAGATCAATATTGCAGCACCAAAACTTGCGGAACCATTCGAGCAGACTGTAAGCAATCAGCAGAAAGCAGCAATTGCGGATGTATTGACAACCGTTAGCCCGGTACTTCGACAGGCCCTCACTCTCTGGGCGGTGGAACAGCTGACCTTCAAAGAACTGGCAGATGCATTGGGAGTTCCTCTTTCGACTGCGGCGCAACGAGTACGACGGGGACTGATGCAGGTGCGCGGGAAACTTGCCAATAAAGGATACGAGGTGAGATCATGAGATGTGGTTATGTTCAACGACATATTGTTGTATTTCTTGAGAATCAGATGCCGCCCGATGTGGCGGAAAAGATCAAGAGCCATCTATCATGGTGTAAGCACTGTTCTGATGTTGCAAAGCAGGTGGAAGAGGTGCGCCAGCCGGTGAAGGATTCGATGGGTGTCGATATCGAGCCTCCTCCCGGAATGGTTCAGAGTGTAATGGCAAGAATTGAAAATATGGACCAAGCCGCTCCTGCCCCGCCGGATCGGAGATATGCCTTTATTGCAGTCCTTGCAATTATCGTCTTGTTTCTTGCAATCTTTGTTGTTCCAAAAATATTGAAACTCTATTAAAACGGGGAGTATAAGATGATGAAAATTTCAAGTAAAGCAGGACTAAAATGGGGTGCCTTTGCAGCCGCCATTGCCATGACGGTTGGAGTATTCGCTTCACGGTCCGTGATGGCGAAGGAAGGCCAACAGGCAGGTCCATTCGACATTCCTGCGCCCGAATTGGTGGGTGGACCGTGGCTAAATACTCCGGGCAACAAACCGATTACCCTGAAGGATCGCAAAGGCAAAGTGACCATTGTGGAGTTTTGGACGTTTGGCTGCATCAACTGCAGAAACAATCTGCCAAGTCTTGCGAGATTGCAGAAGCGATTCGAGAAACAGGACGTCCAGATCATTGCAATTCATACTCCCGAGACAGAGTCTGAGAAAGTCGATGCAAATGTGGAGAAGAACGTCAAGTCCTTGAACATAACCTACCCAGTTCTGCTCGACCAAAAAGGTGAAAACTGGAAGCGATGGAAACAGAACTATTGGCCCACTGTCTACCTTATCGATAAGAAAGGACATGGACGATACCAATGGGAAGGCGAGCTGGAATACAACCATGGCGGCGGCGAGGAGATTATGGCAAAACGCGTGGAGAAACTGCTGACAGAAAAGTAATCACAGCAGGGTCTAACCGACGCGTAGGAGCAAAGTTCGGAAGTTTGATGGCGGAACACAATTCTGCTTCGGGCAAAATAGAGCAGATGGTGAAATCCATCTGCTCTAGTCATATGCTTTAGATGTTACTTCCCTTCACCGTAGAGGTCCACTATTCTACTCTCAGCCTCAAATTCATCGTCCGGGCAATGGTGCATTACGATTGTCCGAGAGCCCCCTCCTATCTCGCCTGACAATACCAATCAAGATTGCTCGATTTTCGTTCGCCACTTTAAGGGAATTTCGTGACTGTATGTCGAACTATGCGGGTAATCACAAATCATCATAGTCCCATTTTGGAGGTACCTCATGGCGGTTCATGGTCGCGCTGCTTTACTCAACAATCCTGGCGAGGATGTCTCAGTAGAAGATATTCTCGTCGATTCCCCCGGCCCCAACGAAGTTCTTATTCGAATGGTTGCCAGCGGTGTCTGTCATACCGATCTTACAGTCAAGAATCTAAAAGGCAATGGAATGCCATTTCCAATTGTCCTTGGGCACGAAGGTGCAGGGTTCGTCGAGGAAGTTGGGGAGGGCGTCACGCACCTACAACCTGGCGACCCAGTGGTTATCGCATACCGTGCACCGTGTGATCAATGTCCAGCCTGCCGCCGTGGAGACCCTCGGCATTGCTATATGGCGCTCCGACCCAAACCGCGCATTCACCGCGCAAGCGACAATGCTCTCTGCTCGCAGGTATTGCGCTGTGGCACTTTCTCCACCCACACGGTGGTCCATGCCAAAGCGGCAATCAAGATGCCAGCCAACATGCCATTGGAAAAAGCATGCTTAATCGCCTGCGGAGTCATCACCGGAGTGGGCGCAACCATGAATACAGTGAATGTATTTCCGGGCTCGTCGGTTGCGGTTGTTGGCTGTGGCGGTGTAGGTCTTTCCGTCATTCAGGGTGCGCGCATAGCTCATGCAAAACAGATCATTGCGGTAGATGTTAACCCTGTCAAACTCGAATGGGCTAAACAGTATGGCGCAACACATGTGGTCAATGCTTCCGAAGTAGATGCTGTGGAAGCCGTTCGCGGATTGGTGACAGATGATTGGGCTGGTTACGAAGGCGGTGTCGATTTTGCTTTTGAAGCCACCGGTCTGATGAAGTGCATCGAGCAATCTGTCCGCATGGTCAATTACAATGGTACTGCTGTAACTATTGGGTTCCCTGCATCCACCGACTCCGTCACCCTGAATGTCGGCAATATGGACACGGGCGTCTATTGGAATAAAGTCAATCTCGCCGTGAGCCACTGCGGGGATGCTCTGCCATCCGTCGATTTCCCATTAATGGCGCAGCTCTATTTGAATGGTCAGTTGAATTTGGATGACATGGTAACCGACGTTATCAGCCTCGATGATGTGGAGGCAGCTTTCCACAAAATGGAGACCGGCAACGTCATCCGAAGTGTAATTCGATTTTAGAACTTGAGTTCCCACTTCTCTACAGAAGAGTATATCAATGAATAAAAATCAACGCGCATTCGTCTCGCTGGCGCTGGTGGGCGGAATATTGGCTTGGGCAATCAGCCAATTTACTCACGAGCGATTCAATGCTGTCTCGATGTTGGTTGCGGCTGTCTGTGTCTACTATTTTGGCGCGAAGTTCTATTCCGGGTTCATAGCAAATAGCGTCTTCCAACTCGATGACGCCCGCGCCACGCCCGCCCATCGCCTCCGGGATAATCGCGACTATATGCCCTTTCGTCGATGGACCCTATTCGGGATGCACTTCGCCTGGATTGCAGGACCGGGACCGCTTTTGGGACCTACCCTCGCGGCACAGTTTGGCTACCTGCCCGGGTTTTTGTGGATTGTGCTCGGTTCTGTCCTCATAGGTTGTGTTCAGGATTTCACCATCCTCGTATTCTCGACTCGCCGAGACGGTATGAGCCTAGCCCGAATGATCAAGAGCGAGATCAGCCCGGTTGCAGGA
Source organism: uncultured Chthonomonas sp. (assembly GCA_903886985.1). GTDB lineage: Bacteria > Armatimonadota > Chthonomonadetes > Chthonomonadales > CAJBBX01 > CAISOI01. The sequence continues at coordinate 2,589 of CAISOI010000870.1, read as the reverse complement.
TTTATCGCAAGCCTCGCGGTGTTATTCATTCTGGAAATTCTCCTTGGAGTGCTCGCCCTGTTCGTGGTTCAAGCATTGAAGAACAGTTCGTGGGGTGCCTTTACCATCTTCTCGTCTATTCCCATTGCATTTTTTGTGGGTTGGTGGATGACCAAATTTCGCCCTGGTCATGAAGGTCAGGCGACCGCGCTGGGAGTTTTCCTGCTGATATTGGCAACCGCTGTTGGGCACTGGGTTCCGGAAATTCCCCTGTTGAAATCTATCTTTACGCGCTCACAAGAGGAACTCGGCGTTCTAATTGTCCTGTACGGCTTCATGGCGGCAGCACTTCCCGCTTGGCTGCTTTTGGCTCCCCGCGACAATATCTCCACCTATCTAAAGATTGGAACTGTGCTGCTTCTGGCAGTGGGAATAGTCACAACAGGGCTCATTCCCGGACTCCATGCTCCTATAGTCCAGATGCCCGCGATGACAAAATTTGTAGATGGCAGCGGCCCGATAGTCGCAGGCGGACTCTTCCCGTTTTGTTTTATTGTGATTGCCTGCGGTGCCATCAGCGGGTTCCATTCGTTGATAAGTTCGGGTACCACCCCGCGATTCGTCGATAAAGAGTCTGATATGCGGGTAGTAGGATATGGCGCAATGCTGACTGAGAGTTTCGTCGGCGTCATGGCGCTCATTGCCGCCGTTACCCTTGCTCCCGGCATCTACCTTGCCATGAATCATCCCCCACTTCCCGGAGCGCCAATCAAGGGCGCACCATCCGCTGCATACGCCCAAAAACTGACCGCAAAAGTGAGTGGATACGGCGAAATATTCCGAGTAACTCCAGCCGAGATGAGTACTCTCGCAAAGGATGTCCAGGAAGAATCGCTGTACAATCGAACCGGCGGCGGTCCTTCACTGGCTGTCGGGATGGCGCATATCTTTAGTGGAATTGGCGGCAGTGGGCTGTTTGCCTTCTGGTATCACTTCGCTATTATGTTTGAGGCCGTCTTCATTCTCACTGTTCTGGATTCCGGCACCCGAGTAATTAGGTTCGTCATTCAAGAACTCCATCAGGACCTGCGGCAGTTGCGCGGTTCTCCGACTGATGGACAGATTGCCCTTAAGATTCCGCCCGTCTGGATAACCAGTGGTTTGGCGGTACTTGGCTGGGGGCTCATCCTATCTTGGGGTTTGATGGACCCCAATGGCGGCACACGTGCTCTCATCAAAATGTTTGGGACCGCGAATCAGTTACTGGCTGTCATTGCCCTAACTCTGGCTTCGATCATCATGCTGAAGAGATATCGAAAGTACTTGTGGGTCACTGCAATCCCAATGCTGTGTGTCGCGACCACAACACTGACCGCCACAATTCTCACCATCTTTTCACCCGTCGCGAATGTAGGAACAGTGGGTGCAATGGCGGCGGCGAATAAAATACTCTCTGCACCTGGCGCACTCGCTACCGTCGCCGGAAAAACCGCCGCCGCAAGCCTGCACAATGCATGGATCACCGCAGGTATGACTGGAATTCTCTTGATTTTCGTGGTGACGGTATTGATTGTGTCGGCAAAAGAGGCAGTTGCGCTGCTTCGAAACAGGACGCCGGAAGGAGAACTTAACGGATGACTGCCTTCCTGAGTGCTGTGCGGGACCTCTTTCACGGGCTGTTTTGCCTGCCCACTGCCGATGCACCTACCGATACCGATTATGCCTGCACCCTCGAAGATCGCTACAGCAAACCGAGGCGGTGTTGTTGACAATGCAAACTTCCAGTCCTTAATAGGTGGACTGTTCGATCTTATCCAAGTAGTTCTCTTCGGAGTTCACATCTGTTTTCGTCATTCATTTGGAGAAGGCGTACAGTTGCACGCCCGCTTCCCGAAATTCCAATAATTGTTCCGCGAGCAATTTGGAAGTGATCTTCCCATGTGTTGATTCGAGGATGAAAGAGCTCCTCGATTCGTCCAGTATGCGGATCAATAGCAGTGAGATTTGGACCCTTATAGCGGTTGCATCGCGGACAGGCGTAGGCGAGATTGCCCAATGAATCGGAACCACCATGTTGTCGGGGAACAATGTGCTCGACATGGAAGGACCAGCAATAGTCTGCGCGGGAAAGAAGGCAGTATTCACAACGATGGTTGGCGCGATCCGCGACGAACTCTCGCGTGGCGGCATCAATCATACGGTGTGTTGTTTGGCCATATGTTTGCGGGCACGAAGTCGCAGAATGGAAAAAATATCTCCCAATTCCACTAGTGCAGAATACTCTTCAAGCTCACTGTCAGAAAGCAGCCCTTCGGTGTTTCGTCGGGCAAAATCCTCCAGCTTCGCTTCCAATTCGGGAGTATCCTTGAACTCGCTCAGCCACCGCGCCACTTCCGGCGTCATCGTGGCAGCAGCCGAATCAAAAACCAAATCAACCCCACTTATCATTCCTCTACTCATGCACCGATTATACCATAGGTCACCTGCTTGTTTCCAAATCCTTCTCTGTTTGATCAGGATCCGGAAAGCATCGGATAATCCTTTTGCATTCGATCGGACCCAAATTATCAAAGTTTGTCATGAAAAATTTCCGATGTCATGTTCACTCAT
>CAISOI010000869.1 GCA_903886985.1 uncultured Chthonomonas sp. | reverse complement strand
AGAGTAGGGAAATCAACCTATTGGGAACTATCGATCCCCAACAACTAATGATTGCAGCCGTTGGTTCGGCGGCCATTGCGTCACTATCTGCTTATTTACGGTTGCTATCGTTCACGGGGGCAGTGGCAGCTTTCGTGATGGGCTTTTTTGTGTTCGGATTTGGCGGTGTTCTTGGTGCTGCAATTCTCCTTGCATTTTTCTTAAGTTCCAGTTTGCTCAGTAGAATTGGGAAGCGCCGTAAGCAGACATCCAATGCAGGCAATCAGAAAGGTTCAGTTCGTGACGGGATCCAAGTCTTAGCAAATGGTGGTGTCGCGTCAGGATTCATTGTCATAAGTGCAATGAATCTGAATAGGCTCCCTCCACGCACAGCGATCTTTTATGCAATCGCTGCTTTCGCTTCTGCCAATGCCGATACATGGGCGACTGAAATTGGCGGGCTATTCTCGACAAAGCCACTGCTCTTATCCAATTTCCGCCGTGTGGAACCGGGTGTTTCTGGTGCGATAAGCATAGGTGGTTCTCTTGCGGCACTCTTGGGATCGCTCTTTGTCGTGGCTGTTGCAACGCTATCGTGGCCCGGTAAATCGGTGTTGTTACTATGGAGACCTGATACAGCTGAGATATTGGCTCTCACCTGGGCAGGTTTTATGGCATCTTTCGTGGATAGCCTTTTGGGTGCATCCTTACAGTGTCAATACCGGTGTCGTGTCTGCACCAAAGTAACGGAACGGTCGGTTCATTGTAACTCCGACGCCATCAAGGTCCGAGGGTTTTCATGGATCACCAATGACATGGTCAATTTTTTAACGACAATCTCCTCGGTAATTTTTACGTACATCATGATTACTTATTTTGGAAGCCCTAAGTAGGTTGATCCTTGCTTTGTGCCTAATTCCTTTTATCTCACTATGATTATTTGGACTCCCGAACAACAACGCGCAATTCAGACACTTGATACAGACCTTTGCGTATCAGCCGGTGCTGGCTCAGGTAAGACAGGAGTTCTCACGGAACGTTTCATTCAAGTTCTGAAGCAATCTGAATTTCAAACGTCATCGTCAGGGCGGTCGGCACACTTGCAGTCGACGTTAGTGATAACTTTCACGAATAAAGCTACCAACGAAATGCGATATCGAATCGCAAAACGTCTCAAAGAAGAAGGTATGTTGGATGCATTACGGGAGCTGGAGCGAAGCTGGATAAGTACAATTCATGGCTTCGCATCGCGATTGTTAAGAGAGAATCCGATTGAGGCAGGTCTCGATGTCGACTTTCGAATTATCGAAGGCTATGAAGTCGACTTGTTGTATCGGCAAGCGTTCGACACTGCAATTCAAGAATCATTTGACGCGCAGGATGAGAATATTATTGCCTTTCTAAAAGATCAAACACGTCAGGGGATCTTAAATGATTTGTCGTCAGATCCTGTCGCATTGCTTCGAGTGTCTATCTTAAGGAACAGCAACAAGCTGAAATCTGCAGGAATTGAATTAAAGCATAAGATTGATAATGAAGAAACAAAACACTCTCTCACCAGGCTGAAAGATCTGATCGTACGGTACTCAAATCAGATAGATAAGTCCGCAATAAATGAAGAGCTATGTCAATTAGAATCCTCACGGTATTGGCGTCTCATGGTTCAGACCGATGGTGCGTATTCACAATTGAAAACTACCAACAGGGCTCTTGACACTGATGACCTTATTCCCCGAGTTGTCCAACTACTACAGAATAATCCGGAAGTGGCAACGCGGTATCGAAACCAATTCCAGCACATATTCGTGGATGAATTTCAGGACACAGATCCCATGCAGTTCAAACTGTTACAACTTTTGCACCTTGAGAATGGTACCAAGTGCAACAATCTCTTTTTGGTTGGTGATCCTCAACAGTCCATTTACGGCTTCCGCAATGCGAATTCCCAGATATTTAAAACTGTTTGCCAAGAGATGATCGTCAGCAGAGATGGCCTGCTTCTGAGTTTGGATGAGAACTACCGATCCAATGGGAGCATAATAGCCGGCATCAACCATCTTTTTGGAGTGTTGCACAGAATCTATCCTTCTTCCTTTTCAAAGTTGAAGCCAGGCAAAGATAGAGACTCTTCTTCATCAGCGATAGAGGTTATGGTTTGTAGAGATGCGGGGCGAATTCGATATTTTGAAGTGGAGACCACATCAATTTGCGATCGCGTAAGATCTCTAGTTGATAATGAGGGCTTTGAGTATCGGGACATTGCGATCCTCATGAGGTATCTGTCAGATGTCGATAAATACGAGAAGACTTTGACGCTAAACGAGATACCTTATTTTGTAGTAGGAGGAGGACGCAAGTATTACGCAAGGTCTGAAATTCGCGACCTGATGAATGCTCTCAAGTTTCTTGCTCGTCCTTTAGACGAGTTGGCACTGAGCGCAACATTGATGTCCCCATTTGTAGGATTGAAAATTGATTCATTGAAGAAGATTGTTGCAGAAGCAACGGTCAAAGGGATCTCCTTATATGAGGCAATGGAACAGGCTTGTTGGTCGGGTGAACTGGAATCATATGAACAATCGAGAATTTCAAAATTTGTGGCAATCGCAGAACGCATCTGGGACGAGGGGACACCCTGTTCAGTTAGGCAGCAATTAGAATTGTTGGTATCCGGAACAGGGTACGAAACACAGATGTTGGCGAGACCCGACGGTTACAGACGCCTTGCAAATGTCCGTAAGTTGATAAGTATTTCAATCGACTTAGGTATGTCGACGGATGAGTTTGTAGCGTGGCTAAGTGACCGCGAAAGCATTAATGACAGAGAAGGGGATGCGCCAACAGAAGAAGAGGTGGCAAATGTAGTTCGCCTCATGACTGTGCATCGAGCTAAGGGTCTCGAATTCAAGGTTGTGATTATTGTCAACATGTCGCAACGGACTGACCGACATGCCGAGGAGACATATGTCGCCGATATTGAACGCGGAGCCATTTCTGTCAAGACGAGGGATTACAGAAGTAAGCGCTATTCCCAAATAAGTGATACTAGGGCCAAGCTCAATCACGAAGAAGAGTTGCGGGTCTTATATGTTGCAATGACCAGAGCAAGAGAGAAGCTGATATTGTGTGGATCCATCGCAGATGGCAAAAAGCGCGGTCAAAACTGGTCAGATGACGTTTTCAAAATCCTCAATGTT
>CAISOI010000868.1 GCA_903886985.1 uncultured Chthonomonas sp. | reverse complement strand
CGAATGGGTTCAGAACTTAATGCCGCCACGGGTGTAACTCACATCTGGATTACGCTGGATGACAAACGTATGGAAGCCGTCTGGAACCCCACAACAATGTATGAAGAAGTGGCGGCTTATTGGGCAAAGACTGAAGCTGAAACTCCATAGATAATTGCACGGCACAAATCTTGACAGGCAGGACTATCTCTAGCCCCGCCTTCCCTACCTCCGTACAGTTGGATCCGCCCAAGGTGGTATGACCTCGGCCATTTCTCTATAGCAGGATTATTGATGGCGTAATTCGTCTCGGTGTATTGACTTCGATGAGTTCAGAGCGAGAAGGAACCAGTTCGTCCCAGTTAATTCCCATCTGCTCCGTTGTGCAACACACATCCATTTCAACGTGATCGAACCTGCGTCCCTGATTTCCAAAACCGAGGATTGTTTTCTCTCTAGACTAATTGGGCACAATCGTCTAAGACATTAAGACAGTTGCCCGTCCAAATCTCCCGCGTATCAAGGGATCTCCTCGATCAAAACTTTGCCACCGTCCAATACATCAATTGTAATGCGATATCCCTTAAGTAGCGACATGCCAATTAAGGGGAAGGCGTCAGAAGCCAATGCTAGAACTTGGCGCTCGTTTCCATTCCAGATGGCCGTTACTGCGTAGAGGTCAATGTCAACCCGTTGATTATTTCCTAGCGAATAAGGTCGTGTCTATATCAATGGGAGCTTCATTGTCGAAATAACGCTGAATGGTAACGTCAAGTATCCACTGAAACCTGTGTCGATAATTGTTTCAATATCGGAGGTTTGGTGCTTGTAATTGAGGACTGCAATCGAGATGACCGCCTCCGTGAGCGAATTGACCTGACCAAAAATCAATGATCTACACGCTGTTTGGAGTTGCCAATTGTTCCAACTGTGTCGTACCCAATTCGCATTCCATACCTACTTCCATCAGGCTTTTTGAGGTAAGCACGCATGGATGCCGCAAGGTCATCGTCGTCGATTTCGTAATCACCTGTCTCTATGTCAATAACAAGAAATTTCCCGAATTGGTTAGTCTCAAGGAGTGATTTTAGACGATTGTTGTAAATCTCTCTGCCACGTGTCGCGACTTCTTCAGTTGTAAATGGTCTGACGCTCATTACGTGCCTTCTTTAACTCAACTATTTAACTATGCTGTGTATTTGAATTCTACCATAGAACTCATTTAGGGACTAACGTGGGAGGCTGTTACAACATCCAAAACGGTTCAGAGTTGGGAACAGGGAGCGCGCAGTCCGCAGCAATCCAGTGCAAGACTATTGCAGTTTATCGAAAATCCAGAGTTATTGACGAAGTTTGGAGTTAGTTAGTTGATAGAGGTGCATTTGCGATCGTAGGTATGCCAGGCAATAGAGAGGTTCAATCGCCACGACCTTCGTAGATGCTTTCTCTGTCCACTGCCTCGTCGGAGAGCGGTTGTGAACTACGAGTATGACCGCGCGCCCACTCTTCAAAAGCCTAGACCCACTGCTCAGGGGGCGCTGTCTCCCAAAAATATCTCTCAACTTGGCCCCATGGCTGCGGAGTTTGATCCACCGTCACTCTGAGATGTTTGCCCGTCAACTCTTTACCGTACCGTGCGGTGATTTCAGTTAGGGTTTCCGTGTAGACATTAATTTGAGCCATCAGCACTGCCTCCAAACAAGCATTAGTTCATGATATTGTATCACTCGCTACACCAAAAGTAATTCCTAACGAAAAGTTTAGTGGGGCGCGGCAGTGAAATGCCCTACTCCCGAGCACATTAATGGAGCGCCGCCTGATTCACCCGCAAACTGCCGAAGTCCTGAGCGGTGAACATTACGGAAGGTAAACAATTCACCTAACTATACTTTCTAATAACGAGGATCTCGATTCAACCAAGCAGTTTGGATCAGTTTGCCCAAATCTCTAATCATTGGCTCTAAAACTGAAGCATTAAGTTCTGCCCACTGCCTGGCATCCCAAGAAAGAAACCTTAAGTTATCAGGCAAGGAAATTCTGCCGTCATAGTCCATCGCGTAATCGCTAATCAAGAAAAGCCCAATCTCATATGAGCCTATAGGGAGGCAGAAAGGGTTATGAAGAGAAGTCCCGATGCGGCGTGCTTCCGAGAGGGAAATATTGCTTTTCACTAAGTCTGCGAAGAGAAGAAAACCATCGCTTTGCTCGATCACCAGCCAACTATGGTTAGATATTGGCGTGAACTCATGCGTTGGCAAGAATGGGCGTGAGCTGCCATTGACGAGGTG
>CAISOI010000867.1 GCA_903886985.1 uncultured Chthonomonas sp. | reverse complement strand
CTGCTGACATCTGATCCCTATTCTGACCTCCCAATGTCATCATCCAAGTCCATTCCTGAAGTCAACAACCGAACATCCACTGGCAGAATCGGAACCGAGTTATTGCCGTAGGTGTGTGTGGTGCAGGCGTATCCACGGCTTTCGAAGCGGACGATTTTGCCGTCTTCATTAAACGTGTAGCGAAGGAAGAGATTTTCATCGTCATATTGCATTTTGTCAATATCTCCAGTTTACGAAGGGTCAATAACTGATGTCAGAAGGTCGGGAAGGTAGCACTGTTCTAAGCCATTGCGATTCTCCGAGATGATCTCTCCGTCAAGGACGAGATAGGTCACTCTCATTGCCATGTTAGTACTCTCCCAGATAGTCTGTGCCGTCCCATACCATCGTTTTGAGAACCTCACCAGCTTCGAAAGCTGTTCTTCTTAAACCGTCTCTGTTGTACGTATACGTAGAGATCGTCGATGGACCAGTTTTGACGTTTACCAAGCGAACCGCATTGTCGTACACATTGGTCGTTCTGGTGCCGGACGTATTCTCTTCTGTTAGGTTACCTGTTGCATCGTAGGTAATCGTTGTGAGCGCCGTCCCTTGCAACTGACTAGTGATACGGTTTGAATTGTCAAAGACAAACGTGAGAGGACTCGAGCCTTCTTGCCACTTCGTGAGCATATTTCCCGCGTTGTCGTACGTGAATGTTGCTCGTTCGCCAGATTTGAGTTGCCCGGTCAGCCTGTAAGCATTTACGTTGTCATTAGAATTTGTTGATCTGCCTCCAATCGTATTCACACAACGTGCTACCGTTGACAACGTTGGGAGACTTGATAGTTATGCAATTAATTTACTGGTCAACCGAGACTGAGCCGAATCCAAGCTGATGAATGAAAGATAGGAGATCGTTTCTATTCGAGTTTAATTTCTTCAATGATCGAAATCTATGGCGTAGTGGCGTGTCAGCAATTGCTACCAGTACGTGTTCTGTTCCGACATATCTGGAATCCTGACCAGTGGCCAATTCCCTGGCAACAAATAGCATTGCAATTACCTCCGAACTTAAATCAAGGTCGACATCCATATTTATGATCGGTTCACCGAACTCTTTACCAGAAGGGTTCCGCACGCGTTTGCTCAGTAAGGAGTGTGAACGTAGAATACTTTTCGCATTGATACCAAAATGACTCATGCAATGATAGGAAGGTGTCCAACTGTCCATACACAGCGCAAATAGCACATGAATCAACTCGACTTTTGGGCTACGAAGTTCAATAGCAATTTTTTCTGCCCTTACAAGGCATTTCCAACAAGTGACGCTTAAATCCTTGCAGGCCTCGATCTGGAGCATCATTGAATCTGTTAAGATGAAGTTCATCAGCCTACTCGCATACATAGTGTCAGATAATTTATCGTACATATTTTACGCATGTTTTCTCCTGGAATTGACAAGCAATAATCACCCCACTCTTTACATGTGAAGTTATGTACGTGTTTGCATATCCGATCACAGATCATCTTGGCACCTGGCATGGAACGATATAATTTGCCGCATAAATCGGTACATTCAGCAGGTGTGAACCCGAAACCTGGAGGTAAGTGACCGCCTCTAAGTTAGATTATTGTAACCGTGGTGTTTGGATTTGGAAACGGTGACGGGCTTGGTTTCGGCTTGTGGTGCCCGCCCTCGCAACGTGTCCAACACCAACTCGCTCCATCGTCACTGTGATCATCACCTACGAGGAAATGGCACCATGAACATCGAAACAATCCACTGGGGTCTGTAATATTAACCGATTTGTTCTGAACATGACAGTACAAATTCCAATCCCCACCATTAAATCCAATCGGATCCTCCGTCAACCACCGTGTCAAAGCTATCCGCAAATACCTTGCGGAGGATTATTCGTATGTCGTTCATTCATCGTCATCAATCCGAGTCAATCGGTTGATAAAAATAGTCATCTCACCCGGATCGCAACTTGGGAAGAGTCGCATACTTGGAGGGGCTTCGTGATCCAATTTGATTATCCCATATAGTATGTGTTCAGTTCCGAGATGGTTATTTCCTAAATCGAGACTATATTGCATTGCGTAGTTGATTGCCGTTACGGAATCCGCCGACATCACGCTAAGCACGTCGGTTGGCGTGATAGACCCGGAAAAGGAAACGTCTAAGTCTTGGTGCGTTTTTTGCCTGATGAATTCAGCCTTTATTTCCGCCTTCGACCTAAGTATGAATCCGCTTGCCACGTTTGCCACGAAACTATCATAAAAGAATATGCCAGATAGGATATCCGATGGATCCACGTTCGTGTTACCCTTCGACCTTGCGCAGAGCAAGGCGTAGCGAATACTGGCAATGGCATAAGCGGTCAAGGGCAATGGAGATCTAAGAAACTGGTTTTGCATTCGAGCCCCTTTTTTGCTGGTTCATGAAAGTATCCCATATCCAAATCGATTGGTTTTCTGATGGTCACTTACTAAGATGTCGGCATTATCAAATTCAAGAATAAGGATGTAATCACGAATGACACCGTTGCGATTCTCGGAGAGTACTTCGCCATTAACGACGGTGTAGGTTACTTTCATTGGCATTTTAGTATTCTCCCAGATAGACTGTGCTATCTCAGACGAATGTCACATACGGATTCTTGTGTTTGCAAACGCACACATCGTCTGGTGGCTCAATTCTTTGCTTGATGTTCTGGTTCCCTCACCATATGGAATGGATGGCAACTGGAACCAAAAAACGGAGTTATTTCTCGCACCTCTTCCAAACGAAGCGTCCCAAGCACTGCCTCTCGATCACTGGTATTGGATATAACCGGATGGTCATTACACCGATGGATAAGGAGTTCAGGGGAAAATAACCGCTCCCAGCTGATTTGTAGCTTCTTCAACCACGGCTCGGGTAGTTGAAGGATATCATCAGCGTTTGGGACGGCAATCTCCAGTGCGGAAACCCACTCATCATGCTCGTCCTGCGAAAGCGCTAGGTATTGGCCGCAATAGATAATATCCCACGCCCAACACGGGAAGACGAAGAACGAATCTGGAGCAGGTTCAATTTCGATTCGGACAAATTGTCTATTTGCAGGCAAACGGTGGCGCACCCACCGTAAATCCGGTTTGTCGCAATATGCGAACCAAGGCAACCCACCTTCATATGCTGATAGGTGCTGTTGCAATTGACTAGATAGCCAATAATAGGCCTCTGGCACGTATTTCATCTGATATTCGTCAACTTGGAGCGATTTGTGCTCGTTAACTTGGTCCCATACATGCCAGGGTTGTACCGTCCAGATGCGCATACTGTTGCCTCCGATACACCGCAAAACCATTCCCAGACGCTCGGCACAAGCCTCCAATCGGCTTCGAGTCGGGATCCGGGCCACATTCTGCGTTATGGACTAAAACGCACAATTCAAGCAACTTTTTGTTCCGCGTGCCGGGATGCCTACCAACATGCTCGCAATATGCCCATAAGGCTCCGCATGTGGTTCCATTGAACGTCGCACAAAACGCTTCACATAGAACCACCTGCCCACTACCTTTAGGAAGGAGTCTTTTGCATGCCGCCTTACACAGCGAAGTTGAAATTGATGTTCCAGGACCCATCCGCAGCAACCCACTCGGATCCACCGCTGCGACCGGGGAGTTCCCGACATACCCATACACATTCAAATCACCGCCTCCAAACCCAATCGGGTCCTCACTTTAAAGAGATATTTGGGAAACAAAATCAAAACGCCTTTACGTTTAGGCCGCCTTAATTCGCCACCTTGGATCATCGGGCAGGTTACCCTCCTGAATAGTCTTAATCCACGCAGCAAGTAATGCCCGTCGATCTTTTTTATGTAAATCCAACAATTTTTTGTATTGAGAATGTTTGTATTTTTCTGGAAAGTCTTTTCCAATCTTCTGGTTCCGCAGGTCAGTTAAGAATTTTATGACTACCTTTTGCTCACCAGCCTTGACCAACTCATATGCCAAGATGAATCTAAATGATGGATGACCAACAGTAACCTCCTTGGGAGTAGCACTTGAAAGCAACAGGTGCTCAATTGCTAGGGATGTATTTTGCTGATGTAGTTGCACCAGTCCGAGAATTTGGTGACCATCGTATTTTGCAACATCGCAGAACCACGATTTTGGGAAATCGGGCGCCATGTTAAGATATTCCACAGCTAATTTTGATGCCGTTTCATAATCTCCGTAGCAGTACGCGCTCCACACCCGATATCCCATAGTCGAAAAAATATACTCCTTAGGGTTTGTCAATCGCAACCATAATTTCCCTAATGCCCACATGAATCTGCCAATTAAAACCAACATTAACATTCGCCTTTTGATCGTGATTCTGCAGAATAAACTATCAGTTTATTATTAATATAATTCACAATTACAAACCCAAAACTGTAATCGCCAATGGGGCAATATTTGATTCTAACCTGAATTCTTTAAAAGCCTCCGGGTGGCATCAATAGCACGGCTGTCAGACTGCAACGTCTCGGTCGGTGCATCAGCGGGAAGCATGCTCTTTGAAGTATGCGTAGTAACGCTGTACCCAGGGATCCCCGCTTTTTGCTAGCTCTTCAATTTGCTGCAACCATTCACCCAATCCGATCTTCCGAGCGAGCTTTGCATACTCGCGGAATTCTCGCGGAAGGTAGCCGGTCGAGAGCATCTCAGTAACACGCTTTCGGATTCTTTCCTTCTGCCCATCGGTGAGAGAAGCACGGCGCAACGCTCGAGCGGTGTTGACCTTTAATATCATGCCGAAGGGAAACGATTCACTCGTCTCAATGAATTCAACTCCAATCTCCGCACACGCTAGATCGCCATTCTCAATACCCTCCATTACACGATCCATGACTGGATAAATCCAAACGCCGTGTACACTCGTAGTTACCACGGGTTTGAGATCGCATGGAGTGGCGATGTGATAGCGATGCGCATATTCGGCATAGCGTCTCAACACCTCAGCGACACTCCAGCGGCCAATTCCGTTGTAGTCATTTACTGTTTTCACCGGGAAGCGCATAACTAGTGATAATACCGCCCATCGCGGAATAAGGTGGTTAGGAAAGTATTTGTAGCAGCACTACGATCCTCCGTCAACCACCGCGTGGTATCTATTTTCAAATACCGTATTCGTTCATACGCCCCACCACTTGCATCCGTGTAGTAACCCTGCGTAATTTTTGGTAGCGAAAATGCCTGACCATTCATTTTTGCGAACTACAATAACTACAAGTGGGATGATCGTGAGGTCCGCTAACTTAAAACTTAAAGTTACTCCCTTACGGGAAATTGGAGTTTGTTGAGGACATTGTTCCATGGCGCCCGTGCTGAGATTACTGACATCTCATATTTTCCCTCGCCTGTTACGCTCTCTTCCCACAATTCGACTTGAAGCCTTGTGGTATAGACGTAGCGACGTACCTTGTAACCGCCTTTAACTTTTTTGACTATAGGAGGTGTCAGACCAGAACCTGCGTAATCCACATCCGAAAGAATACCGGAATAACCAGATAACTGATCAACGGAATTCTGAAGAATCATGGGCACTACACTTACTTTTGCCGCAGTTGTAATTGGCTGTATTTCAACTCCATTTACATTTGTCCGCCACAGATAAATTGTCTCAATTCGTGTTCTCAAGCGAACAAATTCAAGTGCGTCAGACACACTCGATATTTTGCAGCTTCCCGAAAGGTCATTCAGCGAGGAAATGGCCCGGTAATCGTCGTATACACGCAAGTAGAGATGCTCAAATAACGATTTTGGGTCTCCAGGTGGGCCATCTGACGCAATAACAAGATCACATTGTGATTTGAAGCCATCTATGCCAATTACGGAACATACGTGAAATGGCTTTGAGTTTCTGGCGACATATAGAGCGACAATTGTCCCAAGCGCAAACAACATCACCACATATGTAAATAATCTGGTTCTCACTAAATGCTCACAATCTCACAATGGGCTTTTGGACTTTGTCTGAGTGCCTGCACACTTTCTAGCTCCGACCTCTGGCCAAAACTCATAGTCGTGACGGCCACAGCAGTGGATCATTTCATGGATTAACGTCACGGCAATATTATCACGGATAGACATACCGCGCCTCATACTGATCCTTTGCTGGTTCGCCACCCGCATAATTGCCTGTTTTCCCAACGCAGTAGACCAAAAACCCATCCTTCTGCTTTCGATATTGAACTGACTTCCCGTTAAATGGATCGATGCACTTGCGGCCAATGTTCTCAGGCAATGAAAGATCG
>CAISOI010000866.1 GCA_903886985.1 uncultured Chthonomonas sp. | reverse complement strand
GGCTACGTAACTTATTAACCTACTTACATAAGCCTCGCCTCTCCAATGACTGGCTCCCAGAAGAACATAAAGACTCTCGGCTGATCCTTCTGGAAAGAGTGCAAATCCAATGTCTTCACCGCCTGATGCTATCACACCATTTGCGTCTTTTTCAACTTGTTTGACAGCAGCATATCGGCGCAAAGCTAACTTCTTAATGGACGGAAAAGTTGCATAGGATGTAAGAATACGCTTGCCTCGTTTGTCACTATCATCCTGCATAGGGAGGCGACGCAGGCCATCGCTACGGGGAATGGCCAATGAAAGAAGATGCGTAAGCATGATAACGATGTTAATACTCATATTTCATTGTATCAGATAACGGTTTTTGCGGACAATTTATACTTGCTGTACAGTAGAATCTGCCGAAGTGGCCGGCTATGCATGCGCAGTGCTGGGAAGTTCGAAGATTTTTCTCATGATCGCAGACACGGTTCCTTCGGCATTAAATATCGCCCGTGCGAATAAATTCGCGGCTGTGAAAGGCACGAAGTCACCCTTCGGCGACCCAGAAGGCACCGGCGATTGTAGTCAGTGCCCAACATTCCCCAGCCCTGAAGTGTTGGGCTGTAGGTCTTCGACCCATACGGGGTAGGAGGTTTGTCTGGAATCTTTGAAGGGAGAGGATGGCATGGTTTGACGTTGTTCAGCATGCTGTGGCCCAGAATGTGAGCGAAAGTCGATATTGGGCGTATGTCGATACGCTAATAATCGACCCCGCTCCAATTGGGCCTTTCCGGCCACTCAATGGTGTTACCATGTTCATCGAATTTGTATCCCAAATTCTTTAGAATTATGTCCGCTTCACGCATTGTCTGTTCGTCAATCTTTTCTTGCCGTTTCTGCCGCGCTTCTTCCGATTTACCATAGATATATGCCGCACGTCTTTTTTGATAGCTCGGATCGTCCATGAGATTCTGAACATCTTCCTTTTTAAAAAACCAGTATGAATCTCCCTTCTGTGGCAAGGGTTTCCCGGATTGGCGGTCAATTTCTGATCTAAATGGGAGCTGATAACCCTGTAGTCTGCCCGTTGCCCGCAAACATCTTACTTGAGGCATGCAGATTCCCATCATCCGGGCAACTTGCCGCGTTGACATATAGCCGTTGTGATTTCTGAAGAGGCTTGGCGCGGTCGCCGGATCCGGATTAAGATCACAGTCTGACCATGGCGCGGACTCGAATCTCAAGTTCCATTCCGCCTTCAGTTGTTCCGGTATCCCCTTCTTGCGGACTTCCCGCTCACTTTTGAGCCGCATGACAGCGTTATAGAGCACATAGCACCTGGACCCAAATTGCGCTGGAATATCCTGAAATGCAAACATACGATTTTTGTAGATATAACTGTAGACAACACGAGGACTTGTTCCCAGAACAGTTGCTGCATCCCTGATAGTGAGCAGGGAGTCTCTGTCGACCGCAGCAGAGATCGGCAACCGCCCCACCGTAGAAACACGGATCGCCTCTCGCAGCAATCGCTTTTGACAAAGATCCGACTTCGTAAACTCCACAACATCCTCATATCGGAACAACAAGCCTGGTCGCCCCACAAGTCGATTCTCGAATGGCAGCAATCCTGTCGCCGCATATCTAGCCACAGCTCGTCTACTCACGTTTAGCGCCTCCGCCACTTCCAAACTAGTCAGCATCGGCTTATAGGGAATGGTTGGGGTCTGAACCTCCGGCTTTGGCTCCAGTGGTATTGGGCGTGGAATACGAACATTTTTATTTTTTCGAGTTGACATTGCATTATTTTCTCCTTTGAACTATCGTTAGCTCTAAGTACTAACTCGTTTCAATGGGGCAAACTCGGCAAGGCGAATTGGGGAATGGGGGAATTATTGCAAATCCGTCATTCCCTCGGATGCATTGTCACGTTCCGAAGTTCGTGACAAATACGCGAATACTCTCTTTCGTCAACCAACTACTAACGTGATTGGTCACTCAAAATTGCTTCATTTGGTAGGAGTGGACAAAGACTCAGAATAGTTGTGTGATTGATAGAGGGAGTTCAAGCTCTCGCTTACCGCAAAACCGCTCTAACTATAATGCAGTAAATGAGCGATTAGCATTAGGGAACAAATAATTCAACCCACATCCCTTGGCTTCAATGTCTTGCGAATTAACTCTTCTACTTTTCGCACTTCTTTTATACCAATCAAGACAACATTAGACACTTGATTGTGACCATCGCTGTCCTTGTACGTCTCCTTTGCGACTGTTAGGTCGCCAGACCCATCGCCCCGCTCAACCCTCTCAAATATTTCGACCTGCGCAGGCTGAAACGACTTCACACTTCGTTTAAAGGTGCCGCGGATAATAATTATCCTCTCATCTGTCAAGGCGTACACAGTATGACGTGCCTGCCATCGCTGCCAGAATGGAGAAATAGTCATTGCAATTCCAACTGCTATAAAAGGAATACCAAACAGAATAGCTGACCAATTGAACTTACTGGAAGAGTTTATATCAGTACGGTCACTGACGCTACCGAATGCAAACACTTGCATCATAATAATAGGAAGAACGCCGGCAGTCCAAGCGATTCCACAACCCATAAGCGGCAACGTTTGAATCATCACACGTTGTGGGTCGGGCCTGTCTGCCCAGAGAACCACCTCGCCATGACTTAATTCCGAACGTATTACAGAAAGGAAAGATTCTTCAACCTGCATCAAAGTTTGACTTTCGCGTAAATGGGAGCGCTCTGCATCCCGTGTGGAACGCCGAGGAATACCAATGACCAATTACAATGCCTCTAGGTCGGTAATCTGCATCCAGCGGTCAGACCTGTTCCTGTTCAAAATTGCGGCGGAAAAGATCGGCTGTGATTCGGACGTTCTTTATGCCCATTAACTCTGCGTCTGGCAATCTTATTGCACTTTGATTGTCTTTTGGGGCCTTTATGGACAATGTCAGGTCCCCGTCTCCGTTGGTTCGCACCGTCATTTTTCGGACATAGACCTCGTTAAGATAATAGGACTTCACAGTTCTATTGGAAGCGGCATGAATGATTATGAGTCGCGTATCGGTTACGGCATAAACAGTATGAAGTGCTGACTTTCTTTCACTAAGCGGAGCGAAAATCGCCCCATTTGTGATCAATAACGAAAATGCAATTAAGATAAGGGGGCCCGCATCAAAGTTATTAAGGTGACCTTTCATCAGTTGCCCTCCGTCATCGGGATTGGTCAGAAAGGTTAGTATGAAAGGAGATGTACCCAAAGTCCAAATTATTCCTACGATGATGGTAGGTATTGAACGTCTCATAAACCGTTTCGGATCTGGGCGATCTGCCCAAATGACCGTTTCACCTTTATCGAGTTCGGGACGAACCATTTCTTTTAGAGGTTCTTTAATTTGCATTTTCATGTGCCAAATGTATCAATTGGACCAACCCACCAACATTTTGTATATTGGAGTCAACCTGCTTCTTGCTGTAACTTAAGCATCTGTCGTTGATTTCCCAAATGTCTTTCGAAAGAGTTCGTTCACCTTTTGCACATCGCTAATTCCTACCAACTTCACATCTTGGTACTCGCCTTCTCCATCACTATTTTTGGACGGTTCTCTGGATACTGTCAAATCACCACTGCCTTTGAAGTCTATTCTGTTCTGAAAGAAATCGACACCATCAGGATAGATGTACTCTACCTCGATATCGCGAGCACTGCGGATAATGAGTATTCTTTTGTCTGTCATGACATACACCGTCTTTAATGCTCGCCACCTTTCCCAAAGCGGAGCTGACGACATACCCAATCCAATTAAGAAAAAAACTGTCGGTATTATTAAGAAACCTCGCAAAGGGGCAGTCGGCTCACCTTCTTCCGTCACCCACTTGGTGATTTTACGGGTGAGTAAATACACAAGCATAGTCCCGGAAAAGCTTGCGAAAACTAAGCCAAACACCATCAGGGGAATCGTTGGTTTTATGAAGTGGGACGATATGGGTCTTTCCGCCCAGAGAACTACCTCGTTATCAAGCAATTCAGGAAGAATGATTGGAAGCAAGGACTCTTCGGTCTTAGTCATGTTAATGCCCTTTGAATACACCGGAATAATAGGAATTTGCTCGGTGCAACCTCAACGTGATCAACTAGCATATGCTTTTCTTTAGGGATTCAGTTCGGTGGTCAGTGACGAGTCTGGTGCAGAGCCTTTCAATCTTGTGGTGATAAGCTCCCAATTGTCTTCAAACTTTGCGATATCCCCGATATGGACTCGATTGTCAAACGATTCCGGGTTGCGCGGACGTCTCCATTCGTGCTTCTTCATGAAAGCAGTGTAACTTTCGCTGTATGCCTTTTGAGCATCTGCCATAGTAAGTACAAAGAACCGGTCGTGTTCGCCAGGTTTTGCAATCGCTACGTACACGTAGATCAATTCTGGATTTACGAGAATCTTCAGACCACGATTCAATTGTACGCCGCTCGCTTTATCAAGGGTTATATCCAGCCAGTTCCGAGCATCCCCGTTCCAGTTGTCAGTTCGAGATGTCTTAACCTGTATCGGTACCGTGCGAAGTTGTTCATCGGTGGCGAGTACATCGAAGGTCGGTACATTCCCGGAAAAGGGAGTTGCGATTAGGCCACGTCGACCTAGTTCTGCGCATACTAGATATTCCCCAATTTGCCCAGCCAGCTTGTTGTTTAGTGCACTCATTTACCAATCCTAAATTGTAGTTCTCTAAAGAAATTCGTGTACCAACAGCCGTCCCGCGCTACTTTACACCCGCCGACTTCAGTGCCGCACGCATTGCCTTCTCGTCAAAGCCAATTCCCCGATAGATGACCTTGCCCTTGCTGTCAACCACGTAGTTTGTTGGGTATGCCGCGACACCATAGCTTTCAGCGGCGCCGCCCTTGTCTTTGTCCATAGCAACAGGGAACGTATATCCTTTTTCCTTCAGGAAATTTCGGATGACATCTGCTTTGTCACCGGTGTCTACGGCAATTAGACTCACTCCTTTTCCCTTCAATTCTGTGTACAGTTTTTGTAAATGAGGAAACTCCTCTTGGCACGCGGGACAATTATAGAACCAGAAGTTGACTATAACCGCCGTGGATTTACTGCGAACTCCCGCCAAAGAGATTTTGCCACTGTTTGGGGTGGGAAGGTCAAAATTCGGCGCCGCCTTGCCGATTCCAAGGAGTTTTTCGACCGGTAATCTCATCTGGTACTGGTGAGAGTCTTTGGGCGGCGCATATTTAAAGGATTCGACGGGAAGATCATGGTCGAGCTGCACATCGTGATAGGTAGTGTCATACAATAGATCGACCTTTTCACCACGACTATAGATTACGCTTCTTCGAAGAATATGATCTGGACCAATATAGAAGGTCAAAACAGAAGGTTCATCTAGTGTTGAACCACCACTTGTAAGCTCAATGACATCGGTGGTTATACCGTCTACCGTGCTTTTGCCAATATATCGTAGTTTTTGATAATCCTGGGTGACCGAGTAGATGTCAGCGTTTTGGGTGAAAAAGTAATTAACAAGAAAGCCCATGTCTAAGAAAATATTGGATCCGTTAAGATCCGTCGCCCCTTTAACATAAGTTGAACGGTGACCAAATATGTTCCAGCATGATTTGGCATCCGATGCGCATAGTTGATAAGTGTCACCCGACGTAACTGCATAGGCATAGTTTGGCTTTCTAAGTCGCACGGGTCCGCTACTGCGATGAACTCGCGCTCCTTTAACCTTATCTGTGCGCGTGTATACGATTTCCATCTTGGTTTCGAGTGATTTTGCCGAACGCATGGTCGCCGCCATCTGGTCGAGTAGTGCTCTTGCCTTATTATCCGGTTTTGCCGCAATTGCAACCGAATTGACGAGGAACAGTGATACCAGAGCGAATAAAACCCAGTTTACAGCCTTTTGGGAAACGAACCTAACTTGTAGTTTATGCATTCGTGTAGTCTCCTATAAATGGGCATTCCTGTGCAGGATACGCGATGGGGATGGAGATATTTGAATTGAATTCGTTCCTCTGTGAGTCTATAGACACTTCATAAAAGTCGAACTGCTCTGATCGTGATTGTACCAATAATCCTATGACAAATACTTAATTCTATTTATGGCAGAGCGGTGGGCGAATGAGGATTCGGTCCAACTAGGTAACGGTGGGCAGGCCGACCCGGCTGAGCGGGAG
>CAISOI010000865.1 GCA_903886985.1 uncultured Chthonomonas sp. | reverse complement strand
CTGACAAATATGAACTCAAGTAATTTCAGGTGGCAAATTCTGTTGGCAAAAGAGGGGTTCGATCAATAAATGAGTGTATCAATCTCAATATGCGATGAAACTATATCAGGAGACAAGCAAAGTCCATTTTCGTTGGACTTTCTTTCTGAAGTAATTACCGTTCGTGAACTCATTCGCGAGAGAGTTTATGAAGAGGTTCGGCAGCATAATGCAAAACCAAGCACGCACTTTCGGGGACTCGTGCAGCCAAAAGGCACGGAATCCGCCCTCAATGGTTACCAAATGAAAGAACGACGCAACGTCGATTGGGAAAAACAGTTTGAGCTAGCGTTGAAGTCGTTTGAGTCAAACGGCTTTTTTATCCTCGTTGACAACAAACAGGTGGAATCACTCAATGAAACAATTCTCATTACCCCAGCTACTGAAGTCAGTTTCATCAAGTTAATTCCTCTGGTGGGAGGATAAGCTAAACATGGCTTCACGGGGTTCTACAAATAAATTCTCATGGGTCTGGATTGATTCAAGTTACACTGGTTGGATATATAACTCGGAAGAGTATATGGACCGATTTAGAAAAGCAATTGAATCTCAATTTGCGTCGAACTCCGTCCGTTCAGATCTCGAGGCAATCGTTAACCTATACTTTGAAGATGAGCTCAAAGTTAAACATGACCAACAGGAATCCGGCAAGTGGAAGGAACTAATATCTGAAAGTCGATCTGATTGTCGGACAGAGATGCTTTGGATGATGTTGTCGGCTACTTGCAATTTGAAGCCTTATAGTTTTGTCAAATGTTTACTGCTTTCAGAACTCGATTTCAAGTCAGACAGCTTTAAGTCGATCACGGAGTGCGACGAGTTTTGGAATAGGGCCTTTTTACCGTTTGCCTATCGGCAGATTAAGGCATTTGAGACGAAATTCAAGATTCTGCCGGAGGACATTGTCACCAGAATTCAATTTCACATTGATGAGATTGAAAAAACTGATCCGATTACAAGGCGCCATGATATTGATAAGCTGAAGGAATTGGTAGGTGAACAGAAAACTAGATCTCTTGCAACTGAAGAACCCTGGGCAGCAAAAGTGGTTGCCGATTTGGATATGATGCTGAAGGAAGAGGCGGACTTATGGCATCGGTTGTTTGTATATTGTGATGCCAAGACGTCTGGAACGCCAACAAACAACTACATTTTGAATGGTATGAAGATTGTAAACCAGATTGGCACGGATCGTTACCTGAAGTGTCTTGTGCGTTGGATAGAAAGTATTACCGTCCCGACTGTGGAGCAAAGAATCCAAATCTACAGCGGAGGAGAATACACTTATTATCACTTTGCCAAGAACGAGAAAAACCACAATATTCTGAGGTCAATGATCTGGTTAACCGCTAGTATTGCCACTGTCGAAATAGTTAGGGCTCTGTCTGCTCTAGTCGAGCGATGTATGAAGAAATTGCCTGAAGTTGGGCCGTGGGCTGTCAAGGTTGCCCATTCGTGTGTGTATGCACTAACCAATACTCCATGCCCTGATGGAGCCAGCGAATTGGCGCGACTGAAGCTGAAAGTGACTAATTCCCCTACTCTTAAGCTCATTGACAAAGGTCTTATGATGTCTGCCGCACGCCTCAATATTCCACAAGAGGATATTGAGGACCTGAGTGTTCCCACTTACGGTTTTGATCCCGACGGTAAGCGATTGGAATTATTTGGCGACTGTCATGCCATTGCCACAATTACCCCTTTAGGACAGGTTACTGTCGAGTGGTTTGCAGTTAACGGTAAGCCCGTAAAGGCCGTTCCTGCAGCTATAAGACAGAACTTCCCAGAAGAACTGAAGCAGTTCAAATCCGATGTTGCTGCCGCGGAGAAAATGATCTCAGCCCAAAAGATACGATTTGACCGATTTTATGTTCCAGAGCGAACATGGAATGCAGACAATTGGCGAGAGAGAATCTTGCTTCACCCTATTCTTGGATCGATTGCAAAACGGTTAATCTGGGATTTCTTAAATGAAGGGCAGTCTGTATCTGTAATCTGGGATGGAAGTTTGAAGGCATTCGTGGACGTTAACGGTCAAGTCTTCAGTCCTTCTGGACCAAACACGGTAGTTAAACTGTGGCACCCAGTTCGACACTCTACTGACGAGATAGTGCAATGGCGCGAATTCATGATGGCGCGGCAAATTCAGCAACCGTTTAAGCAGGCATTCAGGGAGATATATCTCCTCACCGAGGCAGAGATAGCAACAGAATTTTATTCTAATAGATTTGCAGGACATGTTCTATTTCAGCAACAGTCTCACGCTCTGTCGCGATTGCGGGGTTGGGCAGGAAGTTTGTTTATGGCATACGATACCGAAAACAAAACTCCATATAAGGACGTTCATTCGTTGGGATTTCGCGCTGAGTTTTGGATCGATGGTGTGTTTAATATTGCGGATATGACTGTATTCTCTGGTGCTTATAAATATGTTACTACCGACCAAGTTCGTTTCTACATGCTAGGTGCCAACGGCATTCCGATATCCTATGATAACGGTTTGGCAGCGCCGCAAGATAATGTTCGAGGAAGAAACATCAATCCTATTCCAATATCTATGGTTCCACCTCTTCTGTTTTCGGAAATAATGCGAGATGTGGACCTCTTTGTTGGAGTGGCAAGTGTTGGGAATGACCCAAATTGGCGAGATCACGGCCCCATTCCGGGATATCAGGATTATTGGCATCAATATGCATTTGGGGACCTCGGGGCAACGGCAATTACTCGAAAATTGATCTTGGAAAAACTAATCCCGAAATTGAAGATCGCTAGCAAATGTAATTTCCAGGACAAGTTCCTAATAGTTCGGGGAGAACTTAGAACATATAAAATACACCTTGGCAGCGGTAACATCATGATGGAACCGGATAACCAGTACCTTTGCATCGTAGCTGATAGAAGCACCGTTCAACAGAAAGACCCGCAGATGTTTCTTCCCTTTGAGGGAGACTCAATGCTGTCTATAATTATCAGCAAGGCACTGCTTCTTGCAGACGATACCAAAATCACAGACAAGGTTATTTTGAATCAACTGAAACGCTAGCTTCCCAAATGTCTTGATTACGACACCCATCGCCCGACCATGTTGATCACAAACCAATCGTCGTCGACCTGCTTCTGAAAGTAAGGTAGTTTCTGCACTCCAGTGACTGAGCGAATACCTTGAGTGTCCGTTCGGGTGTAGCAAGGTCGGGCTTAGTTGGCGATTTGGCAGTTTGTGAGATCAGTGTAAAGGAGTCCATCACGGATACCATGTCGGACTCCTCCATCAGGTGGACCCATATTTAGTCGGTAATTATCTAAGACGAGCATTGAATTCTTCACGTCCAGATTTTGGGTATTATGGTTTTAGTTGATACGTTCAGGTCGTTTGATCACCAATTGATGTCTGGAGCAAGGTAACGGACCTAATCCATTTATTGCATCGGAGGTACCCCAATGCGTCCTTCAAGATGTTTCTTCATGTCATTGTCCATCACCATTGCTTCTTTACTCGTGATAGACGCTTCTGCTACCGAAATCCGGCATCAAGCTCGCCGCCCAAACATCCTTGTTATAGTTGCGGATGATCTTGGTTATGGCGAACTTTCATGTCAAGGTAACCCGCAAATCCCCACACCGAACATCGATTCCATTGCAAAGAGCGGTGTGAGATTCACAAGTGGATATGTTTCGGGACCCTATTGCAGTCCTACGCGAGCAGGGCTGTTGACTGGTAGATATCAGCAGCGGTTTGGGCACGAGTTCAATCCTGGTCCCGCCCAGCGTGCACAGGCTGATTTCGGCATCTCCACTAAAGAGACTCTGCTGCCGGAACGGTTGAAAAAGTCGGGATATGTCACAGGAATGTTCGGCAAATGGCATCTTGGATATCGCTCGGAGTTTACACCGCCTAAACGAGGCTTTGACGAGTACTTCGGATTTCTCGGTGGCGCGCACAGTTATCTCGATGCCAGCAGTGATACCAACAATCCCATTTTAGAAGGGGACAAGCCGGTCAATAACATCGGTTACACAACAGAAGAATTCGGACACAGAGCAACCCGGTTCATTGAGAAGCATCAAAAGGAATCTTGGTTTTGCTACTTGCCTTTCAATGCGGTCCATGCGCCGTTGCAGACCACAGAGAAGTATCTTAGTCGCTTCCCCAACATCACGCGCCCGCGCCGCCAGACCTTTGCAGGCATGCTCTCCGCCATGGATGATGCCGTCGGCGAAGTGATGAAAAAAGTACGCGATCTGGGATTGGAGGAGAATACGCTTGTTGTGTTCATTTCGGATAACGGGGGTCCTACCAATCAGACTTCATCTAGGAATACTCCTCTTCATGGGTTTAAGGCACAGACCTGGGAAGGCGGAATACGTGTGCCGTTCATGATGCAGTGGAAGGGACGTATTCCAGCAGGGAAGGTTGATGATCGTCCAGTGATCCAGTTGGATGTCCTTCCTACGGCTTTGGCTGCTGTCGGCGAAACACTGAATCCAGAGTGGAAACTCGATGGTGTGGACCTGATGCCCTATCTTACGAAAAAGACGGAAGATGCGCCTCATAAAGCTCTGTATTGGAGATTCGGCAAACAGATTGCTTTACGAATGGGTGACTGGAAACTGGTGAAGGCTCCGGGAGCAAATGGCGGTCAATCAGAGGAGCTGGGCAAAGCCGATACTGTTGGTGCACATCTGTACAATTTGAAGAAAGATATCGGTGAAACCGAGAACCTTGCCGAAAAGGAGCCCCAGAAGCTAAAAGAACTCTCCGATGCATGGAATACATGGAATAAGGAATTGGTGGAACCTAAGTGGCGACCAGGGCGAGCAGCTAACAACAAGCAGGATCACTGATTTTGAGAAATCGATTATTCGTCTGTTTGATAGCTGTTGTCATCAGTAGGTCACTGGCTGCGGGGATTCCTGAGACAGAGAAGCCAAAGCATCCCAATGTTCTGTTTGTGATTGCCGATCAATGGCGGTCAGAGGCATTCGGGTTCGCCGGAAATAGGGATGTCCGCACACCGAATTTCGATTCTTTTGCATCTCAGAGTATACGCTTAAGCAATGCTGTCTCGACGGTTCCAGTCTGTTGCCCAACACGGGCATCTCTCCTCACCGGCAGGCACGCATTGTCCCATGGCGTATTCATGAATGATGTTCCACTCGACCCGAATGCAGAGAGCATTGCGAAGGTATTTTGGGCGGCGGGATACGACACAGGTTTCATCGGGAAGTGGCATGTGGATGGACATGGTCGTTCCGCTTACATCCCGCCGGAACGGCGTCAGGGGTTTCGCTATTGGAAGGCGCTGGAGTGTACCCACGAGTACAATCGATCTCCTTATTACGCCGACGGTCCAGAGAAGCAGCAATGGCCCGGATATGATGCAGAGGCGCAGACTAACGACGCCATTCAATATCTCCACGATCAGAAATCCGCAGGCAAGCCATTCTTTTTGATGCTGAGCTGGGGACCACCGCATGAGCCTTACCAGACGGCTCCCGCGAAGTACCGCAGTCTTTATGATCTAACGAAATTAACTCTTCGTCCGAACGTGCCGCCCGAACGCGCAACGGAAGCACGGCGCGATCTGGCTGGTTACTACGCGCACTGCACCTCGCTGGATGAGTATATGGGACGGTTGATGGCGGAACTTAAGAGCCTAGGTTTGGATCAAGATACACTTGTAGTATTCACGTCAGATCACGGGGATATGCTCTGGTCCCATGGTTCCCAAAAGAAGCAGCAGCCATGGGAAGAGTCCTGCAGGGTGCCGATGTTGTTCCGTTATCCCGCCCGATTTGGTGGTTCTGCAAATGACCTACCTGCAACTATCGCGACCGAAGATGTTATGCCGACGGTTCTGAAATTATGTGGCCTGCGTCCACCAAAGGCGGTTCAGGGAATCGACTTCAGTGGATACCTTTCCGGCGGTAAAGATCCTTCGGATGGTGCAGCAGAGGTACTTTGCCCTGCGCCGTTCGGGCAGTGGTCACGAGCAGTTGGAGGAAGGGAGTATCGCGCAATTCGAACCCAGCGATACACG
>CAISOI010000864.1 GCA_903886985.1 uncultured Chthonomonas sp. | reverse complement strand
TCGAAGTAGTGCCCTACTCGCGCCTCGTTTGGACCAACGAGGAAGGTGACGGCGGTCAGACCGTCACCACCGTGACCTTCGAGGAAAACAATTGCAAGACTTTGTTGGTTGTGCATGATCTTTATCCCAATAAGGAAGCGGTTGACACCGGATCGACAGGCGCAATGCCCGAGGTATTCGATCAACTTGAGGAGCTGTTGGGGAGTTTGACATTGGAATAGTTTGGCGCATTGTAACTTGCGAACTCGGGATGCGCAGACTATAAGAAGAGGCAACATGTATCGAAGAGTATCGCGATCTCTAGTCTGCGGCAAGGAGGTTGACAATTGACAACGACAGAGAATGAAAAGAGTTGCTTGGTCATCGGGGCCGGAATCGCGGGACTGGTGGCGGCGCGAACGCTTGTAGAGCATGGCTTTCAAGTCATGGTGCTGGACAAAGGTCGGGGGGTGGGAGGTCGAATGGCTACCCGGCGTATCGGTTCTGCCGTCTTTGATCATGGCGCACAGTTCTTCACCGCCCGAGATCCGCGGTTTGAGGAGCTGGTAAGCGAGTGGCGGGCCGCAGACGTGGCGCAGGAATGGTGTCGGGGTTTCGCCGGACCGGAGGGCGTTGCGCATGGGGACGGTCATCCTCGATATTGCGGTACGACCGGCATGACCGCCGTCCCGAAGTACTTGGCGCAGGGTCTGCAGGTGTTGCAGGAGCAGCGTGTCACTTCCGCGGAAGCGCGGGGAGACCACTGGAGAGTTCGGACGGAGCGGGGAACGATCTTCACCTCGCATGCTCTGGTGCTTAGCGCGCCGGTCCCTCAGTCGATTGCGATACTTGAAGCGGGTGGCACGGCGCTTGCCTCTGAAACCCGGACTGCATTGGAGGCGATCCGATACGACCCCTGTATCGTCCTGATGATCCTTCCGAAGGAGAGTTGTGTACCCACTCCCGGTGGAGTTCAGTTTCCCGGCGAGCCGATCACCTGGATCGGTGATAATCGGCAGAAAGGGATCTCGCCAGAGGCGGCGGTCACCCTCCACGCAGGTCCCGAATTCAGCCGAACGCATTGGGATTCCGACGACCATGCAATTGTCTCCACCCTGCTGTCTGCCGCTGCGGACTGGATATCCGTACCGGTTTCTGAAGTCCAGATTCAGCGCTGGCGGTTTGCCAAACCTACGGTTCTTTACCCGAAACCCTGTCTGGCTCTGTCAGAACCGCTTCCGCTTGTCTTTGCTGGTGATGCCTTCGGCGAACCGCGCGTGGAAGGGGCAGCACTCTCAGGACTAGCGGCAACCAGTGCGATTCTGACCTTTCTCGGAGTTTGAGGCAATTGAAAGGCGATTGTCATTACGCAAATCGGGCTGCGGAACGTGCCGAGGCGCAAGTTGATAACCTATAGAAATCTCCATAATATTTAAGAACGTCTTATGTGGAAAGGAGTAATAAGGAAAATTGCAGGCTATATATGGCTGTTCACGGTGGCGGCAATAGTAGTCTATCTCCTGTTACCAGTCATTCAGGACCCCAGTAAGCTCAACGGACCAGCCGGCGGTGAGTATTGGATTCCCCCACTCGGGATGGGCTTGATATTCTGGGCTGATGCTGGTTGCCGTGGGCAGCCGTCGCAAGTCCTAATCGCTCACACGTTGTACAATCGGTCAAATAGAGGATGTACCAAAAATGTATGGGCTGAATCTGGTCTCCTGCGAAATGGATGTTCGCGTTGGGGGGGGGGCAGTATCGGTTGGCGTTTCTCCACGAAAGTTCGACGATGGAGTTCTTCGGCACGTACCTCGAAGTGGTACCGCACTTGAGCCTTGTTTGGACAAACGAAGAAGGTGACGGTGGACGGACTGTCACCACTGTGACCTTCGAGGAAAACGATGGCAAGACGTTGTTGGTCGTGCACGATCTTTATCCCTCTAAGGAAGCTGTTGACTTCGGATTGAAGGGGCGATGCCTGAGGTGGTCGAGCAGTTGGAGGAGCATCTTTATAGTATAGGATCAAATGTGGAGACAAAATGAGGCAGGTAATCCGTCAAACAATCGGTTCGTGGAATCGTTCAGCAGCGCCGATGGTATGAGGTTAGGATTCTGCTACGCTCCGGCGTGGCAG
>CAISOI010000863.1 GCA_903886985.1 uncultured Chthonomonas sp. | reverse complement strand
GGGCCTACCAAAGGGTGTCATCCGGATGTCACACGAACTCTTCGGTCATTACCAACGATCAAAGATATCTGGCAGCTTCACCGAAACATCAACTGCCCACCTGAAATGAATACATCTCGGGATAAAATTGCAAACCTTGACGAGAAGTGTACTGCAGAGTTTATAAAGGTTTCAGTCGCGCCAGACGGGAAAAGCTACACCGTGCAAATTGGTGAACACGGGAAACAAGTAAGCTACATGACCCGATGATTGTCTCCAAATTGCACAACGACACGTGATACGATAAAGTAGTGACATAAGGAAAACAATCTAATCGTCATTCCACGATTCCCTAGCCTCTGTGCTATAAATGACTCATCTGTTGCTCATCAATGTTGGGAGCGTTGCTGCATGATTCAACACTGGAAACCATCTTTTCTATCGTTTGTCCTGATATTTTCACTTGGTATGGCCTCCAGTGCGAATTCCTCTGGCTTGCAGAGTCAATCCGAATTCTTCGAAACACGAGTTCGCCCGATCCTCATCAACAAATGCTCCACTTGTCACGGACCTGCCCAACAACAAGGGGGATTACGCGTTGACTCACTCGCTGCTCTCATCAAAGGCGGCAAAAGCGGTCCCGCAATCATTCCCAAGAATGCTGCGGGGAGCCTAATAGTCCAGGCGATTTCTTATTCTCATCCAACACTGCAAATGCCTCCAGCCGCAAAGTTGGAGAAGCCACAAATTGACGCAATTACGGATTGGATCAATAATGGCGCCACCTGGCCCAAATCTGCTGCCAATTCTGCGGCCGAAGACAAGCCTCTCTGGTCAATCCAACCAATATCAAGTCCTGTTCCGCCCAAGGTGAAAAATGGAACTTGGGTCAAAAACCCGATCGATGCGTTTATCCTTCAGAAGCTTGAGAGCAAGAACTGGGTCCCTGCGCCTCCTGCAACTAAGCGAGAACTATTGCGCCGGATAACTTTCGATCTCACTGGATTGCCACCAACTCCCGCTGAAATGAAGGCATTCATTTCCGATAAGGATCCACTCGCCTACGCAAAAGTGGTTGACCGTCTTCTTGACTCGAAGCGATATGGCGAGAGATGGGCAAGGTATTGGTTGGACCTCGTGAGATATGCGGACACCAACGGTTATGAACGGGATGCTGAGAAGCCATTCTCGTGGAAATATCGCGACTACGTGATCAATGCATTCAATACCGACAAGCCATATAACCAATTTGTCACAGAGCAGTTGGCTGGCGATGAAATGCCCGGTCACAACGAGTCCAGCCTGATTGCAACGGGAATGTTGCGGCTCGGAACGTGGGACGACGAACCAAATGACCCACTCCAATACAAGTTTGAACGATTGGACGATCTTGTCCACGTGACCAGCACCGCATTTCTCGGACTGACAATCCGATGTGCCAGATGCCATGATCACAAGTTTGATGCCATCCCACAAAAGGATTATTATGCTCTCGCGGCAGCATTTTACAATGGGTATCTGGATCCTTCTGACCCTAAATTGAATGGTGGTCCACCTACGGGTAAATTGCAGTATCCGGTTTTGGGATTCACAGAAGCAGGTCGCGATCCGAAACCGCTCCACCTCCTAATCAATGGCGATCCCCGACGAGAAGCGGACACAGTCTCCCCGGGATTTCCATCGATAGTGAAAAACATTCATCAGCCTGATCTACCACCCGCAATTAGCTTTGATACATCAATGCGTAGGCTCCACCTTGCGGAGTGGATTACAAATCCAGAGAACCCCCTCACTGCCCGCATTATGGTAAACCGAATTTGGCAGCATCATTTCGGAGAAGGGCTGTCTCGCACACCCAACAATTTCGGACGAAAAGGCTCTCCCCCATCACATCCAGAATTGCTGGACTGGTTAGCCACAACGTTCATGTCCGCGAAGGATGGATTGGGCAGATCGGCGAACCAATGGTCCATAAAGAAAATGCAGCGGCTGATCTTACTTTCAAATGCCTACCAGATGTCGTCCATCCATCCAAAAGTTGCACTCTACGAGCAGAAGGATTCCTCAAACGAATTGCTTTGGCGATTCAATCGACAACGTCTCGACGCGGACGCCATGCGCGACGCAATTCTGTCAGTAAGTGGCAAGCTGAACTCGAAAGAAGGCGGCCCTGGATTTGTGCCCACCGTCACTCGCGAGGCATTGGAAGGACTTAGTCGTAAAGGTGCAGAGTGGCTGCCATCTCCACCGGAAGAACAGAATCGGCGCACCATCTACATGTTCCTGAAGCGCGCACTTATTATGCCGTTGCTGACAGTCTTCGACTTTGCCGATACCACTCAGCCACTTGAAGCTCGGGATGTCTCACTTGTTGCACCACAAGCATTATCGCTGCTTAACAACCCGTTTCTGCAGCAACAGAGTGAGGAATTTGCCCGCAGTATTACGAAACAAGTAGGCTCGGTGCGGGAGAAGCAGGTAAACGAAATCTGGTGGCGTGCTCTCGGGCGAGTGCCATCCATAGTTGAACTGAGTGCGGCGCTGAAGCACCTCAACGAAACCAATGCGCTTCAAAAGCGTCGGACCCAAT
This sequence comes from uncultured Chthonomonas sp., assembly GCA_903886985.1. Taxonomy (GTDB): domain Bacteria; phylum Armatimonadota; class Chthonomonadetes; order Chthonomonadales; family CAJBBX01; genus CAISOI01. The sequence continues at coordinate 1,609 of CAISOI010000863.1, read as the reverse complement.
TGGCGTCAAACATCGGCAATGTCGCTGCAACCCATGCAAAAGCGGTCCTCTGGCTGCGGGCAGACCAAGGTGTGGTAGCAGGGGCAGACGGGAAAGTAACGAAGTGGATGGATGCCACCGGAAAACACTCCGCGGCACAGGTCAATCCTATTGCTCAGCCCACTTTGGTTAAAGACGCAATTTCATGCAAATCGGCCATTCGGTTTGACGGAAAAAGCAGGTTCTTATCCCTCGAGGGACAGGTGTTGAATTCCCAACAGTTCACGATTATCGCTGTTGCAAATGATCGCTCAAACAACATGGTGCACCGAGAGATATTCTCAAACTGGAACTCCAAAAACAACATTGGCCCGTCGGTATTCTTCGGGCTGACCGGAAAGTCTAACGTTCGCCTGACCGATTACTTCGCACCAGCTGGAACAGTCAACAAACCATCCGATCTGTTTATCTTGACGGGCAGCAATGACATCTCCGAATCACGGGTCTACCAGAATCGTGCTGAGATCGCCCGAATTGCAAATCCCCTTCCCCAACGAAACCTAACGACACCGTACGTAATTGGGCAGCAAGGAAACATCAATGGCGAATTCTGGAATGGGGACATTGTGGAAATTCAGGTCTATGACCACGCCTTGACAGACACTGAACGGGAAGCGATTTGGGACGACCTCAGCAAACGCCACAATATCGCACCAAGACCAATTCCCGCCGATGCGGCGCTGGCGTCGCTTTGTCACGTTTTGTTTAATACGAGTGAGTTTCTCTATTTGGATTGATCGTTGTTTCCCTGATCAAACGGAACGCCTTTGGAGCCTTGTCAAGTTACGATCATCCTCAAATTCGCTTACCTTGAAGTTTTTTTTGAACACCGTAGATGCTTGGTATTGATTTCAAAAACACAGTAGGGTATAATGAGTTTGAGTCGTTATAGATGTTAAGTTGTTAGGTACTTACCAAGCTGTTATTATTATTGTCAGGATCAGTGTTTTCATGAGAAGAGGCTTAAATACACGGCATTCCTCTGTCGTCTAATTATCAGCTTTTGTCCCATCCTCTTATGAGAATTTGCAAGTATGTTTCCCAAAGTTAACTGGTGCAATTGAGGCAGTCACCAATACACCAAGGATTTTCGGATATGCCACAGATGCTTTGAAATCTCTGGCAACCATAGTGCAAACACATTATATTCTTTCAAGCCTACTTGGAACGGTCAGTACTTCAGCTATTCGCGTAAAACATACACGAAAGGTAGATTAATGATTAGTATTCAAAAGAAAGCTTTACAGGGTCTCATCGGACTTGTTGCACTCAATGTCGCTTCTGTCGTTTCTGCCCAATCCACCACTACTGATCAGGTGTTTAATCTTGCGTACACACCTACCAATATCAGTACAACCTTCACCTTCACTCAATTTAACGCTTCTCTTGGAACGTTAACCGGCGTCTTCTTTAGCATGACTGGAGACGCGAAAGCAAATGCTACCGTTAACGCAATCTCCGGTCCGGGTGTGTATACGTTTACCTCTTCCGCAACCTTGAGGGTTAAGAGACCAGGTGGTGCCACCAACATCCTTACGATCCTTCCAAGCAATGATGACAATCAACAGAT
>CAISOI010000862.1 GCA_903886985.1 uncultured Chthonomonas sp. | reverse complement strand
GATCTCAAATTGCCAGCATCGAGCTGTGGCGGATATACGACTTCAAATGGAAACTCAAACTTCTCCAGCACGAAACGTGTCCATCCTGACTCAATGGAGCCGCCATATCTATCCCAAAGTCCTACTTTTGGACTATTTAGCTCAAGTGCAGAACCAGCAATTGAGACCGCCGAGGTAAAACGAACACCGAGCGACTTTGCAATGTCCGACACTTTTGTCGTGGAGGCGCTTCCGCCTGCAGTCAGAAACTCACCTTTGTGGCTGCCGTCCTGCATCCAATACACTTTCATTCCTGAAGCCAACAGCCGGTTTACCGCAATATAGCTGTTGTTTATCTCAGGGCTGAAATAATATCCTTTAGCAGACTCACTAACTGTCATGTCTGATGGCGAAATCGCTTTAATTTCTGCAGTCGTCGCTTCAAAGGGCTCCAATATCCGATCAAATTGCACACCCATTTGATAAGCAAGGGTCCAACCTGCAACATCATAGGGAGGAACTGGTGGACCGCCTGGGTACGCAAAGTCATCCGGATGATCCTGTGGTTCAAACATATCCAAAATGTGAGGACGGAATGCCTGTGCGCACCGGATTACTAATGATCCTTCAGCAAAACACTTATTACCGATGGTCATATCTTTAGTGAGTCTTTCGACCTTGATTCCGTTGTCCAAGAGTGTCTGAACGAATTTGCACGCGGTTGGGAAATCCCTCTGATCAGCAGGCAGTATGTATCCGCGGGGATCACGAAGTTCAGGTGCATGCAGTTTTTGCATTGCCGCCGCACCACCGCTTGTGGATACCGTTTGAAGAAGATGTGGCGAACTGGTCCAACTGTCCCTGCTCCCCCGCTCTATCGAATTGCGCCCCATACGCCAGATATTGAAAAGGAACTGTTGTCGATGTTTTGAAGCAATATCCAAAACAGCTTTGTTTGCAGTCACAGAATAGTCAATAGATTGTCGGAAATGCCATATCTGCGGCGAAATTGGTGCAATGAGATCGGCTTTTGGTAGCTGCTTCGACGCAATGAAAGGAATCGACATAGGTGTAGGACTTCCTATTGTTTCGGTCAACAGTCCAATCATATTATGGAAATAGCATGTCGTCCGAAGACCTCCATTCCACCATGTGGAATAGGGCGATCCACTGCGACTTGTAGCACCGGGCTTATTTTCCTCGAGGAATCGTGTCGCCATAGCCGAGCCAACGGTATCAATACCTGCGGGCACCAATGGGTCAAAACGATAATTAAACGGATCTCGAAACGGCGGCATAAAGAGGACTGTGCCCGCAGGTCCGGTCTGGTGATGGTTATATACAATCTGCGGAAACCATTCCTGATACATTATCCGGTTCATCGCCTTTGTTTCGCTCTGTGTGGAAGCAAAAAAGTCCCGATTGTTATCGTGTCCGATGTATTTCTGATACAGTCGAGGCAAAGTGCTGAGTGTTCGTTTCTTGGGATCCGCTGATCGCATATACCAATCTGCGACCAAATCCATTCCATCCGGATTTGCCAGTACCGCAAGGACGATATCGTCATCCAACAACCGTTTAGTCTCGGAATCACTGCCAGTCACCAGCTGATAAACCGTCTCCATTAACTGTTGCGCACCTAAAACTTCGTTGGCGTGCAAACCACCATCAATCCAGACGATTGCTTTACCACGCTCACTTAACTTACGGGCTTCTTCTTCAGGAATCTCGGCATGCGCGAGCTTTTCTGCGATATCCTTGTAGTCTTTTAGCTTGCGAATATTTTTAGGTGAGGAGATAACGGCCATCAACATTGTCCGCCCCTCTTCCGTCTTGCCAATTTCGAATAATTTCATTCGACCGGAGCTCTTGGCCATATCTGTCCAATAGGTTGTTAGCTGCTTGTAATTTGCCAACATGTAGTCGTCACCCAGGTTGAACCCAAACTGTTCTTTTGGGGACTTTACATGTCGATCCGCAATTGCAGGAACCACCGACATCGCGAATGATGCACAGACAAACAATGAAAAGAACCTACGCATAGGATAACCTCCGATTTTTAACGATTGCAGGATGGGGAAAGAGTTCGATTGCTACTTCGGCAAACATTGCGGCAATCCTTCATTTTCCCGAGGAAATCATTGTTGCCAACGTTGCCAAATCTGGAACTTGAAATTGCGGGGTGCACTCCGCGGGCAGAACAGCTCCAAAGTCCCCGTTTCGTGATGGCCGATGAACCCAGCAATTGTGAATATTCAGTGCGTTGCAAGGTGCAATATCATGATGAAGACTTTGTGCCGCATGCAGCCAACTGTCCCGATTCAATCCAACTCGCCGTTCAGCCTCAATGAAGTGAGCATAATTCGGCTTATAGCTACCAACTTGTTGTGCCGTCACCACAAAGTCAAATTCCACCTGTAATAAGTCCGATGTGACCGCAAACAGCTCGTCATCCACATTAGAAAGTATGCCTAGCCTGCAGGTTTTCTTGAGAGATTTGAGTGCCTCTACCGTATCTGGAAATGGCTGCCAAGTTCTAATTGAATCAGCAAACGCCTCACACTGGTCATGAGTGACGTTACTACCTAGCTCCTTAGCGATCCTTTGAGCACACTCGGTAAGTACTTCCCGATAAGTTCTATAGGAACCACTTTCTAAAGCCGACTCAATGCGACCATAAGTATCCAAGATCGTAGGATCAGTCACCAAAGAGCTGTCTGCACCAAGCAATTTGCGAGATTCCTTCAAAATGCCACTTTCCCAGTCGATCAACGTACCATAACAGTCAAACGTAACGACCTCAACAGCAGCCAAATCAATCATAATACATCGGTCTCTCTTCTCTCAAACATTTGAGGTTACGCAAATCACGAAACTAACGAACTGTAAAGTATTCTAAGTGTAAGTATAATTCATGTGTATTCCAATAAAAGTATGAAAACGAGCGGTTAAATGGACGATTTAGAACAAGAACTACAACTGATGCTTACTCGAAGACAACTCTTCGGGAAGACAGCCACTGGTATTGGCATTGCCGCTTTGAACTCTATTATAGGCAATGGCTCAGCCTCAGCTGTTACGCCCAACTCCAACACAAGTGTCAAAATTGGAATGGGTTCTCTCGGAGAGCCTCACTATGCGCCAAAGGCCAAGCGCGTAATCTATCTATTTCAGAGTGGTGCGCCCTCCCACTTAGACCTCTTTGACTACAAGCCGAACCTTCAAAAGCACTTCGGCATCGACCTTCCGGACACTATCCGGATGGGCCAAAGAATTACTGGTATGACATCGGGACAAAAGACTCTGCCTGTTGCCCCGTCCATATTTAAGTTTGTCCCCCGCGGGAAATCGGGGACCTATATGAGCGAAATCCTGCCATACACAGGCGATATTGCGGACAAACTGTGTCTCATTCGCTCCATGCATACTGAAGCCATCAATCATGACCCTGCTGTAACATTTCTACAAACAGGATCGCAATTGCAAGGCCGACCGAGTATCGGCTCATGGTTGTCCTACGGCCTCGGGAGTGAAAATGAAAACCTTCCTGCATATATCGTTTTGATTAGTCAGGGCACCGGCAACCCTGTCGACCAACCGTTATTCGGACGCTTGTGGGGAAGTGGGTTCTTGCCTTCGGTGCATCAAGGAGTGAAACTTCGATCAGCGGGAGATCCCGTTCTTTACCTGTCCGATCCACCTGGTATTGACAAACAGAGCCGTAGACAGATGCTGGATGGAATCTCAACTCTGAACCAGATGGCTGAACAATCATTTGGAGACCCTGAAATTCATACCCGAATCCAGCAATATGAAATGGCTTACCGAATGCAGGCCTCAGTCCCCGATCTCATGGACCTGTCAAAAGAATCAAAATCGACTTTTGAAATGTACGGTCCAGAATCTCAAAAGCCCGGAACATTCTCAGCCAATGCGCTTCTTGCCCGACGTCTGGTTGAGCGAGGTGTACGGTTCGTCCAGCTATTCCATAGGGGATGGGATCAACATGGCAATTTACCCGGCCAAATCAGAAACCAATGCCGAGATACTGATCAAGCATCCGCCGCACTGGTGAAAGACCTCGAACAGCGCGGATTACTGGAAGATACCTTGGTTATCTGGGGCGGTGAGTTCGGCAGAACAGTATACAGTCAGGGCACACTTACGCAGGACAACTATGGCCGTGATCACCATGGCAGATGTTACAGTATTTGGCTGGCTGGGGCCGGTATCAAGCCCGGACAAGTCATTGGCGAGACGGATGATTTTGGCTACAACATTGTCAAGGATGGAATTCACGTGCACGACCTTAACGCCACTATCCTCCACACCCTCGGCATTGACCACAAGAAACTCACCTTCCGCTATCAAGGTCGCGACTTCCGCCTTACAGATGTCGAGGGCAATGTCGTTCCTCAAATGCTTGCGTAATCCTCTCGGACCGACTCACAGTCGGTCCGATTTGGTTTAACCATAACTTCACCACAAGTAAGTCCGCAACAGTCTATAACACACTGATTCCCACGAAATTTGTGACACCAGTACAAGGGGTTGTCCGTAAAGGGTACCGAATGGAGAACTTCTTACAATGATTCTAGTTGAGAACATAGTAAAAACCTTCGATGTTAAAAATGCTGCTCCAGTCCGGGCGGTTGATGGAATAACTTTAGAGTGTAAACCGGGCGAAATTTTCGGACTTCTGGGACCAAATGGGGCGGGCAAAACAACATTAATCAGAATGCTGGCAACCATTCTTGCACCAACCTCTGGTTCCGCATCTGTCGCAGGATTTGATGTAGTCAATCAGGCTCAAGATGTCCGACAGAATATCGGTTACCTTACCGGCTCTGCGTCACTCTATGAACGCTTGACTGCCCGCGAGACCGTGCGATACTTTGGATCGCTCTATGGACTTCAAGCAAACGAGGTGGAGAGCAGAATGAACGCCATTTTTGCCCAACTCGATATGGCTGAATTTGCTGATCGTCGTTGCGACAAACTTTCTACCGGTCAAAAACAGAGAGTCTCCATTGCCCGAGCGATCATCCATAAACCGCCTGTAATGTTTTTTGACGAACCTACAAGTGGACTTGATATAATGGCTGCTCGCACAGTAGTCAAATTTATCAAACAATGCCGCGATGAAGGGAGAACTGTCGTCTTCTCCACGCACATCATGAGTGAAGTAGAGGCTCTGTGTGACCGCATAGCTATCGTCTACAAAGGCAAATTGAGCGCAATAGGCACAATTGATGAACTGCGGGAACAGACTGGTGAGTCGCGATTAGATAATGTGTTCCTCAAATCAATCGGAATGGAGGCAGAATAATGCCGAATGAAACTGGTCCCAATACACCAATCGCAACTGCTGCCCGATCTGTAAATAGACTCCTTCTGGTCTACCAAAAGGAAGTTCGTGAGATATTCCGAGACAGGCGTACACGCTTCAGTGTCATCATATCGCCCCTCTTGATAACTCCACTGCTGTTCGCTCTCATGGGAAAGATGATCTCAAACCAGGTAGCCGATGCCAAAGCTGGCCAATTACAAGTAGGTTATGTTGGCTCACCAAGCAGCGCTCTTCTTACCAACATTCAGAAATCAGATCCAAACGTTCATTGGGCCAATATCAAAGAGGACGAGATCGAAAAGACGATCAAAGAGCACAAAATCAAAGCGATTGCTTTGTTGCCTGAGACCATGGAATCGGACGTTGCTGCGGACAAAACCGTCATACTCAAGATCTTTTTTGACGCGGGAAATGACTCCTCAAACAGTGCCTCGAACCGCATAGAATCCCTATTCGAACAACAGGGACGCCAGGTGGTTGCGGAGCGCCTTGCAAAGAACAGCCTCTCCCCTGAACTGGCAACACCATTTAAGATGCAGCCTACACCGATTTCGTCAGGTGGAACCGCCGCCCTAATGATACTTTCGAGCTTATTACCATACATCCTTGCGATTTCGGCGATCAGCGGAGGCATTTATGCGGCAAACGATCTTGTTGCGGGAGAAAAAGAGAGAGGCACGTTAGAGACGTTGTTGGTTACACCTGCGTCCCGAAAAGATATAGTGCTCGGTAAATATCTCGCGGTAGCCACAGTGTGTATGACCAGCAGCCTATTATCAGTGGTCGGACTTCTGATACCATTCTACTCACGGTTGCCCGTTTACAACTGGTTGACACGCGGAGGAGGATTGAGTTTAAGTCCAGTGTCAGTACTATCAATTCTTTTCGTTCAATTGCCGTTGGCAGTTCTGTTCGCGGGAGCACTACTAGCACTTAGCACCTACGCTCGGAACCAAAAGGAAGCCCAGACCTATTTGGGGCCGGTAATGATTCTAGTTATGGTGCCTTCGATGATGTCGATGATGGTAAAAGCCGACTCTGGTCTGAGCTTTGCCCTGATACCCGTCTTAAACGCCACATTGGTGCTAAAACAGGCACTTTCAGGAGCCGTAAATCCATCATTTATGATTGTTGCGGTTCTTGCGTCTATGCTCTACGCTGGGATTGCGCTAACTTTTGCAGTCAGCCTGTTCCAGAAAGAATCCGTACTGCTCAAAGCCTAAATTCACCGAAACGAGACCCGATTTAGAATAATGCAAATTGGCAAATTCTACAAAACGGGTCTCAAGGTTCCTGTCGAATTTGAAACGCCCGAACAAAAAGTGCGAACCGTCTCTTCTGGATCCCTCGAAAGAGAAACTCCATCCAACGAGAGAGCCGGTCTCTTTGGTCCCAAAGCTATGATCGCCTTAAGATATCCGGCTGCTAACTTCGAGACATTCTCTGGTGACATTGTTTCTGGATTAGAAATTCGATCTACAACTGACCCTTCATGCGAATTTGCAATGAGCCATGCGACGTATTTCAAGTCGGCTTCAGGATCATGAGCACGGGGAGGATCTGACGCCATCCGTGCACCTACTTCCCAAACCAACTGTGTACATTCCACAGTGGAAAGATTCTTCAGGTAAATATCGGCAAAGATAATTGATCTGCGTCCGAAGAACGCCGCCTCCATAGCTGCAGTACCAGCCAAGCTCACCACAATTTCGGCATGTTGAAATAGGTCATGGCTCTTAACAAATGGATCTATCAATCTTACGCCTGGAATTGATTTGATCTTTCGCAAAATCTTTGGACCGCGAATACCGAGAGCATTTGGATGCTCCTTGACATAGAGTTTCGTATCCCAAGGCAGGGAACGCGCGATGTTCTTTATCGATTCGATAACGTTGAGGAAATAGGGAGCTTCGACGTCCGAAGTATACTCCGGCATAACGCTCATCATGAATAGGACAAATTTCTCACCTTCGTGCGGCTTCTCGAATAATTTGTCCCATTGCAGCCTGTTCAGACGATGGTTAATGGGGCGCATATGGTATTTGAGATTGAAGAGAACCGTACCCAAAGTGTACATGTGCGCGTCATATTTGGAATTGACGGTCGCGCGCATCAAAAGACCTCTAGCCAATCGACTTATGAAAGTAAAGCCAATTTTCGGCTGCTCCGACTTCCGATAGTGCCATCCCAAAGATTCCTTGCGGAGAACTTTGTCTTTTACCTGAACCGCAAGCTCAATATCTTTCTCTGTCAAAGCATCATAGTCTTCAGGACCTGTGATAACAGGGCGTTGTTCCAGAAAACTATCCCAAACCACAAATCGGTCGATAGGTAATCGCGGTTGGAAGGGAGCGATGTAATCCCTGCCGGTAGCTTTGCAGATCATAAAACTCAAAAGATCATGAATAGTGGTGGGTTCACCAGACACAACTCGGATGTTATTCTTTTCGATAAACTGACGAATGCGTGAGAAAGCATAGACAACATACTTGAGGGCTTCGTTGGGTTTCATGAAACGTAAAAAGCGATCCATCTGCATGAAGTTCTTCGCACTATAACCGGTAACTTCCTCATACGCAGATAGGAGCCGAAACTCATTAGGATCAATCTCAGCTGATAGACCCACGTCTTTACGAAGCCAAAGAACGCGGTCAGAGTCCATACCGAGGCTGCGCGCTTTTTTGACATAATCGCGCGGAGTCATGATATGGTAGACATTGATACCTTGCTTTTCCAACTCCTGACCGACGGCCAACCAAGTATCGGTCCTCTCCCAAATACTGCAGAAGGCTACGCTCACACCTTTAGATTTCAATTGTGGAACTCACTATTCGTGGGGATCAACGCAGCACTCCAGCGGGAT
>CAISOI010000861.1 GCA_903886985.1 uncultured Chthonomonas sp. | reverse complement strand
TCCACACCCACCGCAACGTATACTCCAACACTAACAGCTTCTCAAACAGCCACGCCAACTGTTTCTAGAACCTCGACTGTTACACCAACATTCACGCCAACACCAAGTCCAACAAATTATCCGTTTGATGTTTGTATTGGAACAGATCAACCGTTGCGGAAAGCAATCCACGGCTCGCATTTGAATAACCGACTCTCTGTCTTCGCAATTCCGAAGCAATAATGTTGACGCTCAATGAAGCCAGTGATGTAATCGACGGTTTAATCGACCCACCAGTTTTCAAGAAGTCATTTTTCACACTATTCATTGTCACTAATGCGGAATCATACATGGCGGCCTGCAAAGCGGCATGCCCTTTGCTCCGAGCAAGTATGATCGGGCGAAGGACCTGCAGCGCGAATGCGACATTGTCGTCCACCCATTGTGAATATCTCTTCGCATCCGAACGCGGAGGCTGGGCGCTTATCACAGGAAGAACGACAGGGATGTGTAGGGCTTTTATGTCGGAGGGAGACTTAATCTTTCCCAACTTTTGCTGAGCAATTGCGAGATCTTGAGGAGTTATGTCATCCACATCAGTCACAAGAGACTGCATAATTGCGATTGCCTGAACCGGGACTTTTGGATCGGCCGTAATGCCAAGACTCTCGCGTTGTTGTTTCTCTGAAAGACGCATGAGTTCTGCCATCATCATGGTATCTGCTATCTGAGACTGGAAGAGATCACTCTCGGATATCTTAGGAGCCTGAAGCAAAAGAGACGAGATTGCATTAAGAACATCGGGGCGATCATGGAATTGGGATGCCAGCTTTTGAAGATTTGACATTGCCATTGAATCTATCGCGCTTGCGACGATGAAGTTCAATGTCATCTTTATGTTTCGAGCGTGGTGATCCAATACAAAGACGTTGCCAATGATATGTACAGCCTCTTTCGGCTTTCCTGCCCGCGCCAACGCTCCACACTCTCCAATTAGCCATCGCGCCATTGATCTCATTTCCGATAACTCAGGAAATAGAACGGCTGGCCCCATCGACCAGTCTTTGGCGAAGTTGCATTCGGGTAGAGAGGTCACTTTGTGGATTAGTGCAATAACATCTTTGTTGGCTGCAACAACCTGAAGTCCCTCTCGAACTGCACCATCCTTGAATTTGAAATTCGTTAGTTTCTGAAGGGAGTCGTAGTCGGTGGCGCTAAACCGCTTTGATTTCTTGAGATCAGACCACTGTTTGTAGAGGACCGCCGCATTCCTGTTTGTAGCTGGATGCTGAGTCTCGAGATCCTTTCCCGAGAGGGCAATTCCGGCTTTGCGACACGCTGCGATCTCCGACTTGAGGTTTGGCTTAGCGCCATCGACTCCGAGAGCGGAGCCGGATGAAGCAATTGCAATTAGGCAAACAATCGCGCTGAATGTTGGTCTCATTTTTGGTCCCCTCAATAATTCCACTTGATTCAACCTGATGAACTGAGAATTGTTAAGTACTGCAATCAGTATGACGGTGAAAGAGATGTAATAAAATATTCAGCAAAATAATGGCCGTGAACCATGCTATTGCCGCCTTTGAGTTTAAGACCAAATACTTCAGTGTCGATGAGAATCCTTCCAACCCGGTATACCGGCTAAACAGTGGAGTGAGCAAAAAGATCAACAAAATTATCATTAGCGAAGCTATGGCCTTGCGCAGTTTCACTCTTAATTCTTGACCGCGCTTTTTGCTTGCGGAAACAAACGTCAGAAGGCTGCAAACGCTCAAAACGCCGCCAATAGTCACATGGATAAATAGTTCTTCGTGGGATGTGAATATTGGAGACGAGGGGGAGAACAACGGAACATAGATTATATCCCCGAAAGTGAAGGCCCAAAAACAGACCATGATCCATACGCCGAAAGGCATTCTCTTGGTAGTCAGGTTGTCTGGTTTCATGTGCCCTCTTTTGTCTGGCAGCGTGCAGTTAGGATCCTATTCGAATTAAAATCACAAAACTCACTATCATTGGTCAGAAAGAAATGATCGGACGCATTCCGCGAACTTTGTGGGCTGATCAAGCCAAACCGCGTGCCTTGCATCTGGAATAGTGATCATCCGAGATTGCGGCATGAGGGTGACCAGTTCGTCGGAGATTAATCTGTATGCCGATGGGCTCTTCTCCCCACATACCAGCAGGCATGGCACAGAAATAGTTGCTGCCTGCTGCATGGTTATTGGCGTCAGGTTCTGGTCGGATTTAAGAGCCAGTTCGATCTCTCGATTGTTTTGGAGCATGGATGCTCTCGCCGCGGGAGGAAAACTCTCCCATGCGCCGAGACCGTTAAACGCATCCACTAATCTCCGAATGGCGCCATTCCGGTCACCATTTTGCATTTCGGATTGTGCAGGGATCCATGCCTTTTCCAGAAAGCGCTTGTAAATCGACTCACCACCCACAATGTTGGGCAGCCAACTTCTCAACGCAGGTTCAATCAAGATGAGATTCTTGAATATGTCGGGTTTTTGATAGGCTGCCAAAAGAGCGACTGCGGCGCCGGATGAAGCAGCAATAATGTTGGTTCTCCCAAGTCCAGCCGCTTCTATAAGGTCAATGAGGTCCTGGGCATCCTCCAGAATGGAATACTCTGTGACCGACATGACATCGGGATTGGGATAGTTATAGCGGCGACTATAGGAGAGGGTAAGATACTCTTTCGAGAGTACTCGCTGAATGCCCCTCCAGGTTCGGTAATCCCCCATCGTGCCATGAACCATGACGATCGGCTCCCCCTCGCCGGCGGTGCAGACCGTCAGCGAAAGGTTTCTAATAGGTATTAACTTGGTAGATAGAGGATTCCGAGGCATACTTTTACAATCTATAATTCAGTGGATGTTGTCACAAAACCTAATACAGTATAATCTCAAAGTCTGTTAACGGACGATATAATATGAGTTGCAACATTCTAAGCGTTGCAGCATCAGTCCCCGAGGAGGCGGAATTGTTTACAAACCCAAGACGCGCTAAGGCACCCGCAGTCATTCTTTTGACTACAGGCGTAACCGCCGCAGGTCTTTTCGTAATGGCTTCAGTAGGTGCACAAACAAAGCCAAAAGCGCAGGCTAAACCGGCAGCCCCAAAAACGGCGGCAGCCAAAAATGAGACAGTGGCTCCATCAGGCGCACCAACTCCCGAACAGATTGCTGCTGGTAAGAAAGTTTACGAAGGAAATGGTTGCAGCGGTTGCCACGCTATCGGCGGCAAAGGCGGAAATGCTGGTCCGGATTTATCAAATACCGGCGCAAACTCCACCCACACCCCTGCTTGGCTGCAGTCGCAGGTGACCAATCCAAAGACTCACACACCTACCTCTACAATGCCAGCCTATCCCGGCATAAAAGGACCAGATCTCGTCTCCATTGGTCTCTATCTGTCGTCCTTGAAGCCTGCAGGCGCGTCCTCCGCACCGTTGATTCCTGTTCCGGTGAAGGTTGCACCCGTTAGCGCAGCAGTCGTCGCAAAGGTAGAGAAACTCGGCGGTTCTGTTCGACAAGTGGCACAAAACGACAACCACGTTGAGATCGACTATCACATGACTGGTGCTTCCGTTACGGATGCTGCACTAGTACCTTTGGCGACTATCAAAACAACTGTCGAGCTAAACCTGGCAAAGACAAGCATTACAGACGCTGGTCTTGCAAATATCAAAGGTCTGACCGGGCTGAAGACATTGCACCTGGAAAATACCAAGATTACCGACAAAGGGCTTGCTCATCTGAAGGGTCTTAAGGAGTTGGCTTACCTGAATGTATATGGCACCGCCGTGACCGATGACGGCATCCAACAGCTGTCAGGACTTGCTAATCTGAAGAAGCTCTATGTGTGGCAGACCAAGGTCACCAAGGCAGGCGCAGACAAACTGAAAGCTGCCCTTCCAAAGTTGGAAATCGTACTCGGCTTCGACGCCAAATAGTTCAGTCCCAAATTTGCGAAAAGACCTCGGAGCTGATTGCTCCGGGGTCTTTTTTGCTCCTATGCTCCAAATGCCACAACGACTTTTCCACAAACGTTGGAACCCAGAAATCCTTCCCTTTCACTCAGACACACATTCATTCGATTCCGTGCGGAGTTGTGCTATTTCGGTTCGTCTGTTAGCCCATTCCTCTATTCCAAATTCGGTACAATGAGAGGCGGATTATCCGTATAGTCAAATATCCTGAATCCAAAGGGTGGTCATGCGCAAATTTGTCCGATACCTGCTCATTGTTGTTGTCTTCAGCGCGATTATGCTCTCGATGGCTTATCGAGGCATGTCTACCCGTAACTTAGAGACCCAACTTTTTGAGGCATCTGAAAAGGGCGATCTCGCCACTGCGATGAATTTGATCGGTCGGCGCACCAATGTCAACATCCAGAATGAACAGGGCTACACGCCAATGCAGCTGGCCGCTCGCGGATGCCATTACACCGTTGCAGAGGCGCTCTTTCGCGCAGGAACAATCGCCAATGTGAAAGGGCCCGACGGCAAAACTCTCATTCAAACTATTCTGGATAGCGATGCCCCGGTGGGTGATAAGGCAAACATGCTTTCGACGACCACGGAACATTTCGGCACAAAAGAAGAGAAAAACCTCATGTATGGCCTCGCCTATTGCTATGCTGTCGAAGCAAATAATATCTTGCTTGCAAAGCATATGCTCGGTGAGGGAAACGATATGAACGTGAAGACGCCAAAGGATGGTATTACCCCCTTGGTTGCCACCTGCGCCGCAAATCGCGGTTTCTTCGTCGAGCGACTATTGAAAAAACATGCCGATCCCAATATTGCGGACAATAGCGGGCGACTGCCGCTCAATCTCGCTATCGAAAACGGCGCGGACGATGTTGTAGAATTACTTTTGAAGGCAAAAGTCAAAATAACTGGACTACCACAAGACCCAAAAGCCCTTGCCGCAAAACTTCTCGCGGAACACCCTGATCCGAAACGCAAACGAATTGTGGAGATGTTGGCAGGTGCCCGTTAACAACTGCGGTCAAAACCTGCAACCTAGGGCAATTCAGCAACCGGTGCACCATTTTCACGCGGGTATGATAAAAGTTGATTCTGTAGATTTGGAGCAATGTAATTGAAAGTCCTCATTCCTATTAAGCGCGTGCCCGATCCTTATGGTCGAGTTCGTCTTGCTGCCTCCGGCCTCATCGACGATTCAGACATTAAATGGGTGATCAATCCGTTTGATGAAATTGCCTTGGAAGAGGCGGTTCGTATGCGTGAATCTGGAATGGATGTGGAGATCGTTTCGGTTTCTGTTGGATCAGACTCTTGTGAAGAGCAGCTGCGAGCTTCTCTCGCTATGGGTGCTGATCGTGCAGTTCGTATTGAAGACGACGGGGAATTGGACCCCACAGTTGTGGCATATTTGCTTGCGGAACTCGTGCGTCAAGAAGAACCAACACTGGTATTGATGGGCAAACAGGCGATCGACGATGATTTCAGTCAAGTCGGTCCCATGCTCGCTGCCAAGTTGGGCTGGCCCCAGGCGACGTTCGCCTCTAAGATTGAAATTTCGTCGGATGAAGGCAGCGTCAATGTTTCCCGCGAAGTGGACGCGGGCCGAGAGACGATCGCTGTCCAACTCCCTGCCGTGATAACCGTTGACCTTCGACTAAATGAACCCCGATATGTCGCTCTGCCTGCAATTATCAAAGCACGGAGCAAGCCATTGGACCGCATTTCAAGTTCAGATTTAGGTGTTCGACCGGAAGCCCGCATTAAGGTGATTGGGCTTGAAACCCCTCCTTCACGCAAAGCCGGAAGGCGAGTGGGAAGCGTCGATGAGCTAATAACAGCATTGCGGGAAGAAGCGAGAGTCATATAAGCTGAAATAGGGTGTACGGTATAATCTGGTATCAGTTTAGTAGTCGGTTTGTCGTTCATTTCCGTTTTTGCAAGGTCGCAAGAATGAGCTTACGTCACAATAATTCGGTGAATTTCATGAGCAGTAAAAGGTTTGGTCCACAATTGATGAAATCAGACAACCTTTGCCGAGTGCTAACTCTCATTGTCGCCGTTGCCCTCTGTCTTTCGCTCTCCAAAACCTCGTATTCACAGGGCGTTCGACCATTAACTATGCGCCGAGTATCCTTCACTGTGGGTGCTGGACCCGGCAGCGCGATCTTTGTGCCGCATTTCCTGCCCATGAATCGCAGCGCCAAAGTCGGCATCCAGTTTGTCTTTCAATATATCAATCAGGGCGGCAAGAATTCAGCCGAAACCGTCAATGTCGAGACCGAAGACGGGCCGCTCATCCTCGATCTGGAAATTGGCAAAGAGAATAGCACCCGGATGCAGATTCCGTTGCCACCCGGTCGCTATTACAAATACAATATGTTTCTCTGCTATTCGCCCGACGGCAAACAGGTGGACTATCACAAGCCGGTCTATGACATGGATCAAGACCCGACAATGGGTATGCAGTCTATCAATATGACCATTCGGGGTGCCCGCAAACTCCTCATGCCGATGATCCAAAAGAAGGACGATGCAATCGTAACTCCTGCTGGAAATGGATTCACTGTTGCGGTGAATGCAGAAGTCACCTTGCCGGAAAATTACTCAAATGACAGAAATGGTCTGTGGGCAATCGCAAAGGGTGCAACCGGAATCAGTCGCCAGTTTTTAAGCTTGAATAATGCGGTGGATTCAGAAGAAGGTGGATACGCATACAAAAAAATCCCGGTCCGATTCCAGTTTGGTGGAGTAAAGCCCAGTGTCTGGAGTGTTGAACTCGGGCTTGCGCGACCCAACAATCCCACCGAAATGCGGTGGGCGGAAGGTCGGGCGGAATTCGAAGTTGGGGGTGGTGCTTGGAAACATCCTGCGCCCATGTCTGTCATTCCAAAACGTGTGCAGGTCAAGAACCGCAAGTTTGTAACGCTAGATGGTCAACCTGCCGATCTTTACAGAGACATGCCGGATGCTCTTAGCGGAGTGAAGTTTATTCGAGGTGGCAATTACGGCAACAGCATCTGTTGGACCATTGTTCCCGCCCAAAATCGCCCCGAGTATTTTCAACAGTTACGTGAGTTTGGACTTCGATTCGTCCGGATTAACTTTCAGGCAGATCGCTTTCTGGAGGAAGAGCTCTATCGCAGTGTCGTTGATCAGTTTGTCCAGAATGTCTGGTCCGCGGGGCTCTACCCCATTATCAGTCCTCAGGAATTTCCGAGGGCAAAGACTGATCCTTTACGCGTGGAACTCACGGTCAGACTATTGAAGATGATGGCGACCAAGTATAAGGACCAACCTGTCTGGTACCACATTCTTAATGAGCCCTACATCTTTCAAACGTGGGATAAGTGGAAGCCGGTTGCCACTCGATTTGTGAAAACAATCCGTGCCATTGATCCCGATGCATTTGTCATTGTTCCTTTTGAGGGCTGGGCAGTGGACGGCAGAGGCGCAGCTGCGGATCCCATTCGGGATGTTCGAGTGGACCTTTACGATGCGCATGCATATATAAATCCGGCCGAGTTTAATGATCGATATGGTCCTGCAGTGAGGGCTGGGCTACCCGTTCTGATTGGGGAATATGGCGGAGGCACTGCAGCCTATCTGAGCAGAATGGACACTGTGATTCAAAATATGCCGGGTATTGTCGCAATTGCCCCGTGGGCGTTCACGGTTCCTGGAATGGACTTTCTCGCGCTCGTTGAGAATTCAAATGAAAATGGACTTACTTTTACAGAAACCGGCAAAGCCATACAGACAGATTTCATGATCTGGAACAGCGGCCGAAAGAAATAACTTTTTAGAATTACCCGAGAAGGATTACCAATGCCTCGCCTACTGATTGTTGCTGAAACTGATGGATCGCATATTTTGCCTGCCACTCTTCCCTGTATTACCTTCGCACAGAAATGGGCAGGGGTGACCAGTGGTGAATTTGATATCCTCGTTGCAGGCGGCATCTCGGTCGAATCGGGTTCGGATTGCCTCAAAAATTATGGTGCGAACCGTATTCTAAAACTGATCTCCACGGATTTTGAACATCCTGTTGCTGAGACCATCGCGGCAGCAATTGTGACTGCTTTTAATACTTCGGGTGCGACGTCCATATGTGCCGCGTCTACTACCTTCGGTAGAGATGTGATGCCACGAGTTGCTGCACTTTTGGACTTGCCAATGATCTCCGATCTTTTGGATGTTGCGGGCAGTAGTGATGAGCTCATATACAAACGTCCTATGTATGCCGGTAATCTTATAGCTTCCGTTGCAGTCACAGGAAACGACACAGTAATCACAGTGCGGGGAACCGCCTTCGGCAAACCCGAAACCACAGAAGCGGATTCCGATATTGTCGCATTAGACTACGAGCCTGCCGCGGAATCTCGCACGAAGTGGATCAGCATTGAGTCCGCAGATCAGAGTCGCCCCGAATTGACTTCAGCCCGTGTCGTAGTTTCGGGTGGACGACCACTGAAGGATGCAGCTACTTTCGAGCGAGTGATTGGTGGTTTGGCGGACGCTTTGGGCGGAGCAGTAGGCGCAACGAGAGCCGCAGTCGATAGCGGAATTGCACCCAATGAATTGCAGGTAGGTCAAACCGGGAAAGTGGTCGCGCCCGAACTCTACATCGCTGCGGGAATTTCTGGTTCAATTCAGCACATCGCTGGAATGAAAGATAGTAAGATCATCGTCAGTATCAATACGGACCCCGAGGCACCCATCACTGAGATTGCCGACTACGCACTTGTGGCTGATCTGCACCAAGCGGTTCCCGAGTTGACCGCAAAGCTGTCGGGCTAAGGCAAGGGAATGGGCGCAACCCCGACCAGAACACTCTTCTTCCACATCTCGTTCCTCGAGAAGTGCGTGTTTTATGGACTTGCCCTTATTGCTGTTGCCGTCTGTTTCTGGGGATTCTACCGGAGATATCGTCTCTGGCAGATTGGCCAGAATGATCCGCCGATCAAAGATTGGTCCGCCCGCCTTCGCAGACTTTCCGCCCACGTATTTGGCCATCGGCGTGTTAGACGTCGCAAATATGCTGGCAAGATGCACATGCTTATCTTCTTTGGAATGTTTGCACTATTTATAGGTACAAATATTGTCGCGATAGAGGATTATGGTGCATTCGTCTTTGGTGATCATTGGCTGTACAAGGGGACTTTTTATCTAACCACCAAAACGACGCTCGACATATTCGGTTTGGGACTGTTGGTGGGGACCGGTATGGCGCTGTATCGGCGATCCATAAATCGGCCAAAGTCGCTCGGTAATACAGAATTCGACTTCGATTTCCTGACACTTCTCTTCTTGGCGGTTATTACGGGGTTTCTACTGGAAGGCGCGGGTATCGCTGCAGATATCCATCGTCAACCGTTTGCACTCTTCTCACCCGTTGGCTTTCTGTTTTCCAAAGCAATATTAATATTTGGGATTACTCCGCTTGGCTACCAAATAGCCTGGTGGGTCCACATGCCGCTTGTCCTTGGAGTTATCGCGGCATTACCTTATGGTAGATGGCTGCATCTCTTTGTCATTCCGCCTGTCATTGCCATGAATCCTGAACGTGGCATGGGCGTTCTGGAGTCTTCTTCGATGGCAGAATTTGAGAAGAAAGGCACAATGGGTCTCGCCACTCTGGAAGATTTCAGCAAATGGCAGCTAATGAGCCTCGACGGATGTATGGAGTGCGGCAGATGCACAGATGCCTGCCCTGCCAACAAAGTCGGCAAGGAGCTAAATCCGAAGAACATTGTTTTGGACTTGCGTAAGCTTCTGACAAATTCGTCCGATCTTGTTCTTGGTTATGGCAGCACGGATGTTATTTCTGACGAATCGCTATGGGCATGCACCAACTGCCACGCCTGTGTTCGGGAATGTCCTGCCCTCATCAGGCATGTCGATATCATCGATGGCATTCGTAGATATCGTGTTGCGGAAGGGCGGCTTTCGGGCGATGGCGCCAAAATGCTGCGTCAACTGACGAGTCGCGAGAATCCATGGGGACTGCCGAATGCACAGCGGCTCGATTGGGCTAAGGATCTCGATATTGAAACTGCCAATGCGGATGACGGACGCGAAGTGCTATTCTGGGTAGGTTGCGCTGGGGCATTCGAACCCCGCGCTCAAAAGACGGTAAGAGCAACCGCTCGGCTGATGCAGGCAGCGGGAGTTAAGTTTACTGTTCTTGGCCCGAAAGAAAAATGTACTGGTGATCCTGCGCGCCGTACAGGTGACGAGTTTCTCTTTCAGCAATTGGCTGAAACGAATATAGCGACTCTTAGATCTATCGGTACTAAGAAAATAGTCACACAGTGCCCGCACTGTCTCCATAGTCTTCGGAATGAATACAGCCAATTCGGGGGTGATTTTGAGGTAGTTCACCACACTCAATTCCTTAACTCATTAATTGAAGATGGTCGATTAACGGTCCCGGCGGGATCAAACGAGAGCGTTACGTACCATGATCCCTGTTTCCTCGCCCGCGTAAACGGAGAGACGGCAGCTCCTAGGGCAATCCTCAGTAAAACAAGCATTATTCCCCTGACCGAGGTGGAGCGCCGAGAATCGAAAACTTTCTGTTGCGGTGCGGGAGGTGGACGCATGTGGATGGAGGAAGACCGAAGTCAACGCCCTGGTCTGGAACGAGCGAATGAGTTGATTGCAACCGGTGCTCGGACTGTTGCGGTTGGATGTCCCTTCTGCAAAGTCATGGTGGGTGATAGTGTGGCGCAGGTTGGCGGCGATAATGCTCCACGTGTTGTAGACGTTGCGGAGTTGCTCGCCGAAACTATCCTGGATTACCACAACATGGACGACGTGATAGCTGTCGCCAAACCGAAATTAACTCGTAAACCGTTACATTACTCTGTTTTGGTCGTAGCAACAATTCTGCTTGGATTGCTTTCACGCAAATACGACGACTATCTGCCGTTTCCTCTCCACAAGAATGCTGGCGATCTCCTCTGGGCAGTTATGGCTTACTGGATTATTGCGATAGTATTATGGAAGAAAACCTCAGATGTGGTTGCAGGAGTAACTGCACTCGTATGCGTTGTGGTGGAATCCCTCAAACTTGTGCATCATCCAGCGATGGATACAATAAGGAATTTGCCCGGTGCTCGACTGATTTTTGGATTTGTGTTTGGATGGCAGAATCTGTTCTATTACGTAATCGGAATTCTGATTGCTTACGGTATAGAAAAAGGTCTCATTAAGCCAGATTCCAGCGTGTAGTGTTTCAGGTTCTTCGTTACTATTCGAACCACGAAGCAGGGTCCTGTTTGAAGTATCCCTGCAACAACTGATAGAGTTCTGGATGTCCTTCCTTCATATCAACTGGTTCTTCAAAGAATGACTCCGTGGCAACAGCAAAGAATTCAGCACTGTTTGTTGCACCATATGGATCGAGAAATGTCTTATGCCCTTGTTGCACGTTATGCGTCAGATTCTCGAATTCCATGGACATTACTCGGGACCACTCCTCCACCTGTTCTGAATTTTCAAGCAGCGGTACACCATTCATTTCATGGTCAGTGCCATCTAATTTGTGTGCAAATTCATGATAGAC
>CAISOI010000860.1 GCA_903886985.1 uncultured Chthonomonas sp. | reverse complement strand
GTCGCAAGTAAAGCTAAGAACTGGCCAAAAGTCTGGTACCATTGCTGGAATTTGCTCGGTTCGATGTCCCACTATTGCGTACCTCGGTGAGATTTTTGGAAGTTGATTTCGGTTGTGACTGGCTTTTTCTACCGGGGAGTGAATCTATCAATTGTCGGCGGTGAAGAATGTCCGTAGCGCCTGTTCCAGTACTACTGAGCGCGAAGCATAGTTTGAGGCTCTGGTGCGTGCGCTGACAACATAGGCTCTCGTGCCCTTTACGAAAATGGCAGCCATTGATTGGGTGGCAACCCCCGGATGTGCATCATCGGATCCCGAAAACACCAGCCATGTCGCCGCGGTTCCTGCAAAAGTTGTTGGTGCTTCGGATATGAACTTTACGTTGGAATAGCTTGAGTAAACGGATGACTTCAGCTTTTTCAAAAGTGTTTCTGCTCCACCATCCGGAGCAGGCAACATGGATACTGCCAAGCGCTCAACCCTGTCTTCTTCTTTTTGAAAGTAGACTAGACTGTTATTGCTGGGGTCTGGAAGATGGACAACGTCATGGCGCCATCCTGCCGGATACTTTAACTTCCAACCTTGCTGATCTGTATACAATTTTAAACTGCCGAGTGACGAAGAGCTTATAGTCACGACAACCTCGTAGAACGCGTGAACCTTGCGAGAGGGTGTATTTGGCTTACCTACGACCTTTTCGGTTCTGTACCAGACATCTACTCGATAGCGTGTAGTTCTGTGCGGCTTGTCAACGACGAACTTACGGGTTGTGACGTCTACACCCTTAGCAAATCGTCCACCTGATATCACTATCTTGTCGCCGACAAAGTGCCAGGTAAGTGTAACCGGGCGATCTGGTGAAGTCGGATTGGGCGAGGCGCTGAAAGAAGCTTCCTGTCCCTGTGGGGATGGAATGTTGGCACTTGGTCCACCTGCAACCGAATCCTTTGGCGCAACTTTTATTGAAGAAGATTGGTCAGCAGAAGTTTGTCCAAATGGAGACACACGTTCGGTGCCGTAAGGATTCCCTGGTGAATCGTTACCTGTTAGGGGGCTGAACCATACCAATGAATTCAGAAGGATAAAGATGCCGCTCGTCACTAAATTTCTGTCCTGTCTACCAACCGCAGTCGGCACTATTAAAATAACCAGGAGTACTGCGCAGACGATCGAAAGGCACACACCCCGCCAGCCGAACAATGCTGACATTCACCCCAAACTGCTCCTGTCTTATTCCACGGTTCCAATTCTTCGTCATCATTACACGGTCCCGAGTAACTTTCCGACGTGTTGGTTGCCTGGTGACGATTAGTGATAGCTGGGTTCTCGTTAAAATCGCTTGTGGTCCCTTGTTCCACTTTTTCCGTAGCCTCGGGATTCGAGTTTGTGAGAGAGTCAGAATTATTTAGATCCAAATGGATTTTTTTCGTAATCGTTTTGCGGTCCAGTGTTAACGCGGACATTTTTATTATCCTTTTGTCGAACCGGTCATGAGTCTTAAGCCACGTTGTTTTGCTATTTGCTGCCACTTCGTTTAGTCATTTCCGTTTTAATAGGACGGTCTCATTTCTTCAATCTAGGATGTCCAACTGTTGGCTTCAGTTCGGGTCTATCTCGCTCATACCGTGGAACTTCAGGCTTCAGGTGTCTATCCGCAACCACGTTTCACCTCGCCAATGTGTAATGGCGACAATTCCTAACAACTTTACAAATCTCGGTTACACACACTGGGTGTGCCTGTCTACGTTGTAACTTGGCAGTCCGAGCATCCAAGTGTTTTTACCTTTGGATAGGCAGGATGGATGAAATAATGAAGTCATCATTCTACGCATTCTTGTATCCAACACTGTTATTCCAGCAATATTTGAATCGTCTATTATCAGGGTTTGTCATTCTCCATGAACGGATACACCCTGGTGATTCGATGCCTCAAGAATTACTTTTGTAGCTGCAATCTCGAGAGGAGATGCATGTGCTAACAATAGGAATTTTCCAGCGGAAATACTAGTCTCATATTGGAGAATGCTGTCCTTTGGAATACCGGCGCTGAATAATGCGGCTCCTAGGACGCTGAGACCGCCTATTACGGCTATGCCCTCCAGAGCGCCAACCAGTGCCGACACTAAAGGACCAGCGAGCAACACAGGACCGACTCCAGGAATGAAGAAGAGACCACCCCAGAAGAGCATTCCCCAAACGCCACCCCAAATTGCACCTGTTTTGCCCCATGCCATCATTCGATCCCCGGCGTTGTAATATCCTACAACTGTATCTTCTGAATGGTAGCCCTTGCCAACAATCGAAAGTTTTTTCATATCAAAACCTGATTTCTGCAACTCACGAACTGCAGCTTCTGCCTCCGAATGTGTGAGATAAGTAGCTACTATCAAGTTTGATTCATTCGTACTCATATCAGTATTTCGGTCCAATGACTGTACAGACATTTGTTACCATCCTTTTTGACCAATAGGTCCCAATGTTAAGCAGTTCAATTCCGACAATGATTCCCCGTTCAACTCGTTACCATGACTTTCGGCTTCAGAGGGGGCAGGGACTTGGCACTACAATCACAATTATTCTGGTTGGGGGGCACCGACGTTCTTAAAATATAGGGTGGAAGTGGATATGGATAGACCGAATTGGACGTCTCCATTGGCCAACGAAGATAGCAACATTCGAACTGGTCCGCTATTGGCATTGCCTGTTGCAACGGATACTCGTGCAAGAGATGGGATACCAGTATGCATTACAGCTAATGCTAGTAATGACAGAGCCAGACGGAATTCAATCCGCCTGGCTCTATTTGTAGTTCTAGATGTTAAATCTTTCAATTAGCGCCTGTCGATCGAATTTGTTTTCGTCGATGAATTGGAATGTCTGACCCAATCCTTCATGGCTTTAAAGACTGCAATTTGTGCCGCGCGTTGTTCATGTGGCGTCTTAGGGCCACCACTTACCACTGTAACGAGTGGAGTTAGAAGGAGGTCAGCACCAGCTTTGACAGCATCAAACTTTTCATCGCTGCGCGCTTCTACGTTCTTCCGTACATACACAACTTTATTGCTGCTGACGTCCGTGATATTTACGCTAACGGTTACTGTTGAAACTGTTTTTGGTCCGAGGTCTACCCAGATACTTCGAGAATGAAAATCAAATACTGGAGAAACTACATAACGTGCTTTGACAGCCTCACCGAACTTGACAATGTCCCGCATCTTTGAGCTGTTCTTCGCAGATGGAGCAGGAATCCTCATAGATTTCCATGTGCTGGAAGCGACTGAATCAGAGACAAGCGTATATCCACCCTTTTGCAGTACGCTTCTAACAGATTGAACGGCCGTTTCTCTGGAGCCAGAGGATCCACTGCCACGGCTATAAACAATCGGGTATATGACTGCTATACCAAGGGATTTTTCTTGTGCGACAACTTGTAGCTCCGCCAACACTAATGATGTTGCTGCCGCCAAAACGGTGTAAAGTGATGTAACGCACTTTGCATTCATAATTAACTCCATTTCTGAATTTTTGACATCGGGTGATACTCGATCTAATTCAAAAACTAATATTCAACCAAGATAGCGGTCCTCTGTAGGAAACGGGACCGCTAACTCGATTTCTCTAGTAACTTTCAAAATGACCTCTTAAGTCTTGTCGTCTGTTTTCCCACTGTATTCTACAGGTAGATACTCGCAGAGACACTAGATTTTTCGGTCCTATATGATTTACTAGATTTTAATGTGAGTACTCAGATTTGAGCGTCACACCGTGTTTTAAGATTTCTTAGCTGGTACAACTGCATCGTGCAGATTATCTGCCGCCCGACCTATCGTATCTTTGACCGAAGTCATAGCGTTATCTTTCCATCCATCTGCAGTATCCATGGCCCGGTTAGCTCCATCGGAAATCTGATCTCGTAAGTCTTGCCCTGATTTTGGAGCATACAAGAGCGCCACGCTGGCACCAATGGCAGCGCCACATACGAGCATCAAGAGTGTGTGCGCCAACGTGCTGTCAGGATGTCTGTTGTATTCGTTCATTTTGGTTTGATCCTTCCGCGGGCGATGTGTAAACATCGCTATTATGTTCAGTTGATGAAATGACTTATTAATCCCTTAGAATTGTTCGCTATAAGTTATGTCATTGCGAAGCAAACTATCTGTGAAAACTAAATCATGCCATTGCGATCTGTTCTATATGATCTATTAATCCCGTTTCGTTCCACATATTGGCGAAGCGAACACCATTT
>CAISOI010000859.1 GCA_903886985.1 uncultured Chthonomonas sp. | reverse complement strand
GCCTCTGTTGTACAAATGGCAATTCAAACAGTTTGTCAAGTTCTTCTGTACCGCCTCGGGCGTATGCTTCATAGAGGCTTAATTCGGTCACAGACAAATAGGAGGTACAGGGCTTCAGGAAATCTCCTATCCGAAGGTTTGATAACCTTCTTTCTAGGATGCCGAGGTTCGGGAGGTTTGGTCTCAAGTGCAACATGAGAAAGTCAGCTTTGTGTCCAACGATGTTGAAAAGAGCGCTGCTGCCTTCTTCTTCCGATTCGGCGGTCGCTACAAAAGTTATGAACTCTGCGGTGATTTCCTGCCGATCTGCAAGCGGCGTCGATCTCCATTTGGACCAGTCCATCGTTCGAGCATCGTGAAGTACGTACCAACCTTCGAGTGTATCAGGAACTTCTGCCAAATGAGATCTCCAATCTGTAGCGAGTAGACAAATTTAGTATAGCAGAACTCCTGAACTGCTCAAATGCGAGCCATAGTTTGTCATCATTTACATGATGGTTTGGTAAATGAAGATGCATGGAAGACATTGATGAAACGTATTGTCTGTATTATTCGTCCCCTGAAGTTAGATGAAGTAAAAATTGCACTCAGTGAGATAGATGTTACAGGGCTAACTGTAACGGATGTGCGGGGTTCTGGGAGGCAAGGCGGCCACCGTGAGACTTTTCGTGGTCAGAACTATTCGATAGATCTTCCCACGAAAATCAAAATCGAAATGATAGTCCGTGATGAAGATGTTGAACAGATTGTAGCAACCGTGCTGGAAACAGCAAAGACGGGCGAACACGGCGATGGCAAAATATTTGTTATGCCTATGGAAGAGGCCGTTCGTATACGTACTGAAGAACGCGGCGAAGAGATTTTGTAAATTCTGCAATAGTTTAAAAGGAGTAGGGGATGAAAGCGAGAATGGGTTATGTTGTTGGCGGCGTCACGGCAATTGCATTTGTAAGTGTCGGTAGTACCATGATCAACAACATTGCATCCCACCCTAAATCTCAAGTTGAAATTGGAGGTTATGCCACTACTTTGGTCGGCAGAACTGAGAGCCAACGACATAATGCCCGATTAGCAGCAGAAGAGCTCAATGGAAAATTGATCCCACCCGGTGGTACCTTCTCTTTCAACAAAACAGTTCACTCATGGTCGATGGATCGAGGCTATGTTAAAGCCCCCGTTAGTTATGACGGCGAACTCGTGCGAGCATTTGGTGGCGGTGTTTGCCAGACTTCGACAACACTTTACAATGCCGCGCTAATTGCTGGATTGCCCATTCTAGAGAGACACCCGCATGTTTTTGCTGCTCATTACGTTCCACCGGGACAAGATGCTGCAGTAGCGCACCCCGGAATTGATCTGAGATTCAAGAATCCGTACAGGTTTCCAATTCGCATTGTTGCGAGCGCAGTTGATGATCGTGTCGAAGTTCGAATGTATGGCGCAAAAGAGACTGGTAAAAGTGTGACGCTCTCTGCGGATGTTCTGTCTACATCGCCGCCAGCCAATACCACTCGAATAACGTCTACGAATGGGAAATTTGGATATACACGCAATCCTGGTTCCACGGGATACCGTGTGGTGACGTATAGAAACACCATAGATCAATCAGGCAAGAAGATTCGGGAGCGGCTGTCGGATGACACATATCAAGCGATGGACCGTTTGATACGTGTTACCGAATAGCGAATCTAAAAAGGAACTCTCGCACGAAAAATGGTAACTGTTTCATTTCCCGAGACTGTGTATTCGACCTGATTGGGAACAAACATTGCAGAGCCTCTTGTCAAGGGG